>DCYT01000001.1:223344-364753 GCA_002331145.1 Candidatus Minusculum obligatum
GTTGCCATTCCAACAGCAATACCGAGAGTTCCATTTAGAAGAAGATTCGGCGCTATAGTTGGAAGCACTTCTGGCTCCTTTCGTGTTGCATCGTAGTTTGGCCGCCACTCAACAGTATCTTTCTCAATATCACGCAAAATATCCTCTGAGATCTTACTCATCTTTGCCTCCGTATATCGCATAGCAGCTGGAGAGTCTCCATCTACTGATCCAAAGTTTCCTTGCCCCAATACAAGCGGATACCGTGTTGCAAAGTCTTGGGCGAGCTTTGCCATAGCATCGTATACAGATGTATCTCCATGAGGATGATACTTTCCGAGCACTTCTCCCACTACCGCAGCTGACTTCCTAAAGCGAGCGCTTGATGTAAGTCCCATCTCCTTCATCGCAAAAAGAATCCTTCGGTGTACAGGTTTAAGACCGTCACGCACGTCAGGGAGTGCACGAGACGTAATTACAGTCATCGCATAATCGATGTATGCAGTACGCATCTCATCAACAATGTTCTGCTCGATTATATTCTTCGCAGCAACAACCTCCTCTTTTGGTGTTTCGTCCTTTTTAGCCATATTAGAATGTCAGTACAGTCTCTCGCTCAGGTTCTTCATCTATAGTAGAGCTTCGTCCTGTCTCTACAATCTCAAGACGAGCTTCTCCTTCGTATTGTCCTGGAGCCTCAAGCTCAGCTGAAACCTCTTCAATAGATGCTGCAGCTCCTGCAAGTCCTGTTTTAAATGTAGAAGCTAATTCAGAGATAGGATTTCCTCCATTTTCCTGTACTTCTGCTGCTCCTTTGTATGCAAGAGGTTTTGTAACAACCATAGTTACTCCCCAGATCATAAAAATAGAAAGTGTTACTGCAGCAGCTGAAGTATACGCGTACTGCTTTCGTACGTGCTCAGGCTTACTCCTTAGATTTTGAAGTTGTTGCTTCATACGCTTAGTACAATAATATCACCCTTTTTATCCGTTAGGTCCTTCTTTTTGATAGTTAGTTTATCAACTGGCTTCCCATTTGCTTCCTCTTTCTTAAACACCTTAAGAGCATCTTTGTCTCCCATTCCTTCATAGTGCATAGGAATGATAACTGATGCCTCAAGCTTTACTGCAAGCTTATGCGCCTTATCCGCATCAAGTACTCCACCTCCTCCAATTGGTACAAAAAGAATGTCCACCTCATCGAGTGCCTCCCGTGCATCAGCTGGAATACTGTCTTCGCTCATTGCTCCAAGGAAAACAAGTGTCATTCCTTCAAGCTCAACTACATACATAGTATTAAGTCCTTCAGGACCTCCATGCTCACTCTTTGTTAGATACCCGCGAATAGCAACTCCATTCTTCTCATATGCTCCCGGTCCACTTACAACAAATGAGTCATCCTTTGCTCCATTGAAATCAGGATGTTGCTTTGAGACAAGGGTAATATCTGCACCAAATCGTACAGGAGAGAGCTTTGAATCCTTGTGTGGAGGGTCAAAAAGGAGTGTTGTGTCACCAAAAGAGACTTTGAAACACTGTCCGCCGTGATGCGTAATAACCATTGCAAGCAGTATACCAAACCCACCAAAATACACAATATACCTAGTTTTTAAGCCATATTATCTATTTTTAGCAAGAACACAGCTTTTAGGGGTTGACAAGTTTTAGTAGTGTGGTAAGGTGCTGTGGTCGGGACGGCGACCAAGGACTTAAGCGAAAGCTTCTCCTTGGTAGGCCGTCGACGTGAACCTTAAGAAATCAACCTGTCGCCAACACATGGAGATCATTATGATCCATTCCATTCGGGGTTCCCCGAGCAATGCTCGCTTTTAATCCCGCCGAAATGACACCGATCTTGATCGACCTGGGCCGCCGCGCGGCCGCCGGCACCTGACTCGCGCTGGATGCGCAGAAAGGAAAACGTCATGAGGCCGTGATGGCCGAGGATTCAACCTTTTATAGTTGTAGATAGATAAAATTTCGGGGCTGCTATAGCTAATCAAAGCTTTGCAGCCCCACTCACAATACTAGTCAATAAGACTAGTATTTTTAATATCAGACAACTTGTTGACAACTTCATAACATTCTCGCAATAATAGACGAGTTGACCTTGCGTATTGTACGCAAGGTAAATTGGAAGGATCAACAAATGTTGAAACTTACCATCCGTTCCACGCACGATCCGGGCTGCCGCCGTAGCGCCACCCTGATCGAAGTGGATCAATGCGAGACCATCGCCAACGTCGCTCGATGAACGATCGCCCACAAGGAGGGAAACATGGATCCGCCCGAGTATTACCGCCCACAGCACTGCTGTGGGCTTTCTTTTTGTTTTCCTACATAAATTCTTGACCTCAAAGTAATTAATGCTACGTTTTAAGTACTTGCTTCATTCCGAAGTAGGTTGAACGGAGGTCTATCATGACCCATCACACCAGCTTTGCTGTCAACACGGAGCGAATCAACGCTGCTACTGTTGACTACACGCTCGCTGTTGAAACCGGCCGGACCGCCACGCACGGATAGTCCAGGTCGCCGTCGAATACTCTAAACCTGTGTGGGGAGCCCCAGTGCTCCTCATGCAGACACAGCTCACAGTTTAACTGTGGGTTTTTCTTTACTTTTCATACAAAAATAGCTATATTTCCATGACTTCAGTACGGAGTAATTAATTGACGTATGTAGCTAACACTGCGCTCTATAAAGCAGTACTAGATACGAAACTCCCGAACAAGACAATTACATATGTTTGGAACAAAAGAGATGGAACATCCTCTGAATCATTTGATTGAGGAGGCACCAGAGCCACCACAGCCAGGAGATACTGTAGAAGGAGAAATTGTAGCGATTGACCGTGGTCGTGTATACGTAGACCTTCCCCCATTTGGGACAGGTATTATCTATGGACGTGAGTACCTAAGTGCTTCTGATATTCTTCGAAAGAGCAATATTGGAGATGCTATTTCTGCAAAGGTTGTAGATAGCTCAGGACTTGATGGATACATCGAGCTTTCACTTAAGGAAGCACGCCAAGCTGCTATCTGGGGAGAGGCAGAACTTGCTATCGCAGGAGGTACTACCTACAACATCAATGTTGAGGATGCGAATAAGGGAGGACTTATTCTTAAGTGGCAAGGAATCGATGGATTCCTTCCAGCTTCACAGCTGCGAAGCGAACACTACCCTCGAGTACAAGATGGAGACAAGGATGAAATTCTTGGAGAACTTAAGAAGTTTATCGGTACTCCCCTTGCTGTTCGAATCATCACAGCAGATCCAAAGGAAGGAAAGCTTATCTTTACTGAGAAATCTCACGAAGAGGAAGAGGCAAAGACAGATGCAGTTGATAAGTACTCTGTAGGAGATGTTGTAGAAGGAACCGTAACAGGAGGTGTTGAGTTTGGTCTCTTTGTTGAGATTGAGCAGGGTCTTGAGGGACTTGTGCACATCTCAGAGATCGACTGGGCTCTTGTTGAGGACCCAGCAGCTCTCTACCCTGTTGGAACAGCAGTTAAAGTTAAGGTTATTGATGTGAAGGACGGAAAGGTTTCTCTTTCAATCAAGGCTCTTAAGGAGAACCCTTGGGATACTGCAGCAAAGAAGTACAAGAAGGACACTGAGGTTACTGGAGTTGTTATCAAGTACAACAAGCATGGAGCTCTTGCCTCTATTGAGGAAGGAGTTGCAGGACTTGTGCATGTTTCAGAATTTGAAAGCATGGCAGATCTTCGAGAGAAACTTGAGCTTGGAAAGACATACCCATTCACCATTACTCTCTTTGAAGCAAAGGAGCAGCGCATGACGCTCTCATACAAAGGATAATCAATTCCTTAATAAAAACACCCTCCGTCTGGAGGGTGTTTTTATTTTGACTTTTCTCTATTTGAGGAGTACCTTCGATATTAGAAATGTACTTAGCCAGGGAGGAAATAATGGCACAAGAAACTATTGGTGAGGGCGGAAGCATTGATGCAAACGGCAACTTTGTTCCTGCAAAAGGCGGAAGTCCGATTGTACCATTCGTGATTGACATCGTGGTTTTCGTCGGAATTGTCTGGGCACTCCTAAGTGGAATCTCCTGGATTGTAAACGCCCTCTAGATTTACCGAACCTATTTAACGGCTCACCTGTGTGAGCCGTTTCTACTGCTATACTCTTATGCAGAAAGGAGGTAAGGAAATGATACACCCTGATGATTTCCCTCCACGTGAACGCAGACAAGGACATAAATTCCTTTGGGGACTTTTGCTCGTTGGGGCAGTTCTTGCAGTTACTGCTATTCGATGCACCGGTGCTTAGCGCCAACTATTCACTTCATTCTGTGCAATCACGTGACCGTCGGCAAGGATAAGCTCAACAGCTTGCCTCGCCTTTTTCTTTGCCTTATTCCAAGTAGTCTTATCTTTTCCAAAATCACTCATCAAATACTTAAGTACTTTCTCCTCCCCCTTCGGCTTCTTTGTCTTCCCCTTGGGGGTTGCAGCAGATATCCCTACCCGAAGACGAATAAAATCTTTTGTTTTTATTCCTCGCATTATTGAGTCAACTCCCTTGTGTCCACCTGATCCTCCTCCAAAAGATATTTTTATCTTCCCTAAAGGCAAATCAAGATCGTCATAGATAACAATCATTTTCTTTGCAGCATTCACGCTCTTCACAATTTTAGATACCGCAGACCCAGACTTATTCATGAAGGTGTTTGGAGACAAGAGTGTCACCTTCTCCCCTTCTATTACACCTGTTCCCTTTTCTGCATTACTTGCCTTGTGCTCCTTCATTTCAATTCCATACTCATCTGCAAGCAAATCAATCACCATGCGTCCAACATTGTGCTTTGTATTTGTGTATTCCCCTCCCGGATTTCCGAGCCCAACGATTGTATGTGCCATTATTCGTGATTGTATCAGAAAAGACTCACATCGTGTGATGTGAGTCTTTTTTCTATAATCTCAAGCCTTTTGAAACATACTCAACAAAGTCTGTAGCAAATCCCTTTAATCTAAGTTTTTTCTCAAAAGAACTTTTTTTTACCTTATGCGGATAAGTTGTTAAACACTCTGTAATAGAAGAAGCAATTGCGTGCGCCTCAAAGGCAGTAAACGCACCACCATTTTGTAAGCGTTCTTCAATACCTCTTCCAAGCGCATGAACATACAAAACTGTTGCTGGATGCAAACCTTTTTGCGACATAATTCACCTCCAATCTTTACTCAAGCTACCTAAAAATTTTTCAAAATACAAGAAATTTGCATCGAACCTTTGAAGTAAGTACAATAGTGTCTACTTATGGCCTTTCTAAAGTTTGTTCTACGAGAAATTCTTGTTTTCCTACTCTTGGCCGTCCTCATTGTTGTTCCGTTTCGACTTTTTATTGCCCAACCCTTCGTTGTACAAGGTGCTTCGATGGAACCAACATACATAAATGGCGAGTACCTCATTATTGACCAGCTAAGTTATAGATTTGGTGACCCTAAGCGTGGAGATGTGATCACCTTCCGCTACCCAGAAGACCCTTCTGTCTTCTTTATTAAAAGAATTGTTGGACTTCCTGGAGAAACTGTCGTTGTAGAGGATGAGACAGTAACAGTAACCACTCCTGGAGTAGGAACAGTCCAGTTGGTGGAGCCATATGCAAAATTTGATGGCCCACTATTTGGAAGACAGAGCTTAACTCTAGATGAAGGAGAGTATTACGTCCTTGGAGACAATAGGCCACGAAGTGCTGACTCTCGTGTATGGGGAGCACTTCCTGAAGAAAATATTATGGGACGAGCATTCCTTCGATTACTACCACTTAACAACATTGATTACTTGCCAGGAATATAATATGGGACAGAATGACATTTTTCTTACAGTTGATCCTGATGTGCTTCTAAAGCGCACACATGCTATTGCCTCATACTATGGATTTGAGTACCTTCCTGACTTTTTAAATGCACGTAAAGATAGAAAAACGAAAGCAACATATCCAGATGGCATTGACCCAAAGACAATGGATCCGGTAAGTGGAACATTTGCACAATTCCTGCGACAAATGAAAGAGTACGATGTTGATCCAAATGGTCGACCTCGCTTCTTCTGGCACACCAATGCAACACCAGGGCGAAGGAGTCCAAAGCAACTAACAGTACACCTACATATTGTTGGAGTTGAAAAAGCTATTGCAGATGCTCTTATGGTGCGAACCTTCAAAGCACTTATACGAGACCTTACAAAAGAAGATCCTGTAGTACGAGTTAACTCTATGGGAGATCCAGATACGCTCGTTCGATACTCACGAGAACTTGGAAACTTCTTTAAGCGAAATATCACAGAACTTTCTCCACAGTGTCAGGCACACCTTCGAAATGACCCCCTTGAAGCACTTGATCATCTTCTTCGATACGAAGATGGCTTGGGACACCGAGCCCCCTCTCCTATGGACTACCTCTCTGAGAGCTCTCGTGTACAGCTTGAGGGACTTCTTGAGTACCTTGAGGCAACAAAGACTGAGTACGAGCTAACACCACACCTCTTTGATCGAAAAGGAAATCTTTCAGAGACAAACTTTGAGCTTGTAACAAGTGAAGGACCTATCGTACGCGGAGGACGGTACAACACTCTTGCAAGTAAGTTCTATAAAGAAGGAGGGCAAGTGGTTGGAGGCGTACTCCGAGCTAATGCAAAAACAGAAGCTGAACCAAAGCGAGTTCCAAAGAAAAAGAACTCTGCACCTATTGTATTTGTCCAGGTTGGACCTGAAGCAAAGAGACTTTCTCTTTCTCTTCTTGAAGAGCTTCGTGATGCAAACGTAAAGCTTGCACAGACTGTAGGTATTGAGTCACTCATCGACCAAATGACAGTGGCAGACAGCATCGACTCTCCATACCTTATGATCATGGGGCACAAAGAGGCTCTTGAAAACAGTGTGATAATTCGGGACCGAGCAACAAATTCTCAAACTACTGTACCTATTGATTCTCTTGTAGATGAATTACAGAAGCTTGCGTAAAGACTTCACTTTTTTACCCCTCTATGTTACATTTTCCGCACTATGAATAACGCAGTTCGCGTAGAAGTATCAAAGAAAGGGAGCGAGAATAGCACATCGCTTATTCGTCGTTTCTCACGTCGTGCTATGAGCGCGGCTATTGTGCGAACAATGCGAAATCGTCGATTCTTCGACCGACCTCTTTCAAAGAACGTGCAGCAGAAGAAAAAGCTTCACTCACTTGCAAAGCGAGCCAACTATGAGGAGCAGGTAAAGCTTGGTAAAATTGATCCAGCCGCACGTAAGCGTGGCCGACGCCGCTAATGGATACGAATTTTTCAATACGTAAAACTTCGCGGGGTATTCCCCCGCGAATTTTATATAAAGAGATCAAGAACGATATTCTCGGGAAGAGTTTTGATTTGTCTCTTGTTTTTGTTGGAGACATGCTTGCAACTCGTTTAAATATTGAACGAAGAGGAAAAGGATATACACCAAATGTTCTAACCTTTCCGTTAACTGAAAAGTCAGGAGAGATGTTTATTAATCTTCGTGAAGCGAAGCGTCAGGCAAAAAAATATGGTGTTCCATACAGAACTTGGACACTCCAATTGTTTATCCACGGCCTACTACACTTGGAGGGTATGGATCATGGCGCTACAATGGAAACAAAGGAGCAGAAGCTTGTGAGGAAGTACTCATAATCTAGCGCCTATGTTTTTTCCATGGCACGCCGCATTGCAACAGGTATTGATATTGGAACCCACCAGGTAAAGGTGGTTATTGCTGAGGTTGCCCAAACAAAAGGAGGAAGCACCTACCCCAAAATCCTAGGAACTGGAATCTCTGAAAGCAAAGGACTTAGGCACGGATATATTGTAAATAACACTGACGTTTCAAAGAGTGTTGCAGAAGCACACCAGCAAGCTGAGGCCGCTGCTGGTATTCAGACAAAGAAAGCGTTTCTTTCTGTTGGAGGTATTGGTATTGATGAGATTAAAACAACAGGAGAGACAATTATTCAAAGAGCAGACTCTGAGGTAACTGATCTTGATGTAGAAAAAGCTATTGAAGCTGCTCGAATGCTAGCTGAGCCGAACCTTACCAATCGAAGGGTGCTCCACCAAATTCCCCTCACCTATCGTCTTGATGGACATGCAGTCCACGGCAACCGTCCACAAGGGATGAGCGGAACAAAACTAGAGGTTGATGTGCTTTTCATAACAACTCTTAAGCAACACCATGATGATTTAGTTGCTGCAGTAGAAGAAATTGGTATTGAAGTACTGGACGAGATGGCGTCTCCCCTTGCAGGAAGTTTTGTAACTCTTTCAAAAGAACAGAAGATGAAAGGAGTGGTTCTTGCAAACATTGGAGCTGAGACAGTGTCTGTTGTTATTTATGACCACAATGTTCCTGTGTCAGTTAAAGTTTTTGATATTGGAAGTGCCAACATTACCGACGACCTGGCACTCGCTCTTCGCATTCCTCCAGAGGATGCAGAGAAGCTAAAGCTCAATAAATTAGCTGGAGAAGGATATCCAGAGAAACGAGTGCAGTCTATTATCCAACAACGACTTAAGGCTATCTTTGCACTCATTGATGCGCACCTTAAAGAGATTGGGAAGAACCAAATGCTTCCTGCTGGAGTTGTGTTAGCTGGAGGAGGAGCTGGGATTGGAGATATTCGAGACATTGCACGAAGTTGCTTGAAGCTTCCATCACGAACAGCACAGCTGCAGGTACCGGAGAACACCCAAATAAAGGATTCTTCATGGGCTGTTGCATATGGACTTACTATTTGGGGTCTTACAAGTGAACAAGAGACAGGTGCAAGTACCATGATTCGAGGAGCTGGGAACTCTTTTACAAAATTCTTCAAACAGTTCCTTCCATAGGACACAAATAGAGGTGACATGTCAACGCTTTGCAAGCGCTGTTTCATTTCTGTATGATAGGTAGCAACTAATTAAGCGCGTAAGATATGGCAAGAAAAGTACAGCCCGACGTAGAATCATTTGCACGAATTCGAGTGGTTGGAGTTGGAGGGTCAGGAAACAATGCGGTTAATCATATGATTAACTCAAAAGTGAAGGGAGTTGAGTTCATTGCGATCAATACTGATGCGCAAGATCTTCATAGGTCACTAGCAAAGAGGAAAATTCATATTGGAAAGAACGTAACACGAGGATTGGGAGCTGGAGGACATCCAGACACGGGACAGCGAGCAGCCGAGGAAACTCGTGAAGAAATTCAGGAAGCACTAAAAGGTTCTGACATGGTATTTGTTACCTGCGGAATGGGAGGAGGAACAGGAACAGGAGCAGCACCTGTTATTGCACGGATAGCTCAAGAAGTAGGAGCACTTACTGTGGCTGTTGTTACAAAGCCATTCTCATTTGAAGGACAGCAACGAACACGGACTGCAGAGCACGGACTTGCAGTACTTAAGGATTCAGTAGATGCGCACATCGCTATTCCAAACGACAAGCTGCTAACTATTGTTGATCAGAACACAACAAGCAAATCAGCGTTTGCTATGTGTGATGACATTCTTCGACAAGCTGTTGAGGGAGTATCAGACATTATTACAACCGCAGGAGAAATTAATACTGACTTCAATGACATTAAGTCAGTTATGGAGGCTGCAGGACCTGCCCTTATGGGAATTGGAATTGCAGATGGTGACACTCGAGCTAAAGATGCTGCAGAGATCGCTATCAATTCCCCACTTCTTGATGTATCTATCTCAGGAGCTAAGGGAGTATTGCTTGCTGTTGCAGGAAGCGATGATCTTGGAATCCTTGAGGTTCAGGAAGCTGCAAAGGTTGTAACTGAAGCAGTTGATACTGATGCGAAGATTATCTTCGGAATCATGAAGGACGAGAAGCTTAAGAAGGGTCACATCCGTGTAATTGTTATCGCAACAGGATTCCCAGAAAAAGGTTCGAATGTTGTACCTGAGCGAAACACTTCCCTTTTCTCACTTCCACGAAAGGAACAGGAGGATGAGAGGGACCGAATCTACAATTCAGTAATTCCAAAGAGCAAGGAGGTTACAGAAGAAAAGAAAGAAGAAGTACCGGTAGTAGAAGAGCCTCTTGAAGAAGAAGTAATTGAAGACGAGGACGATAATCAAAAAGATAATCTAGGAGGAGCAATTCCTTCATTCTTACGACGCAATAAGTAAAAGCAAACACTCTCTGTTTGATGTATACTGGGCTGTAATAACAGCTCAGTTTTCATTTTATGCAGTATGATCTTGTAATTATTGGAGGAGGACCCGCAGCAGTATCTGGCGGGATTTACGCAGCTCGTAAAAAACTAAAGACTGCACTTATTGCCACAGAGATTGCAGGACAAAGTGTTGTCTCAGAAGGTATCCAAAACTGGATAGGAGAAGTTTCTATTCCTGGAGCAGATTTGGTTAAGAAGTTTAGAGAACACCTAGATGCCTATAAGGGAGATATTGTGGAGATTCATGAGGGACAAACAGTAAGTAAGGTTGAAAAGAAAGATGAAGGACACTTTGTTACAACAACAGACAAAGGAGAGACTTTTGAATCCCGCGCTGTGCTTGTAGCATCTGGTGCTGTGCGAAGACGACTTCCTGTACCTGGAGCAGATGAATTTGAGCACAAAGGACTTACCTACTGTGCTAGTTGTGACGGACCTCTCTTTACTGACATGGACGTTGTAGTTGTTGGAGGAGGAAATGCTGGATTTGAAACTGCAGCGCAGCTTCTAGCCTATACAAAGAGTGTTACTCTTCTACACCGAAGTGACTCATTTAAGGCAGACCCTGTGACTGTAGAGAAAGTTCTTGCAGATCCAAAGATGACTGCCATTACAAATGCTAATACTAAAGAAGTACTTGGAGATAAATTTGTAACTGGAATCAAGTACGAAGTTAATGGAGAAGAAAAAGAACTTCCAGTTGCTGGAATCTTTGTAGAGATTGGAATGGTTCCTTCAACAAACTTTGTAGAAGGACTTGTAGCCCTAGATGATTACAAGCGAATCAAGGTTGATGGAAAGAGTCAGCAGACAGAAACTCCTGGTATCTGGGCAGCTGGAGATTGTACCGATGAGCTCTATCACCAAAACAATATTGCTGCAGGAGATGCAGTTAAAGCACTTGAGGATATTTACGTACACCTAAAGGCTAAGTAAATGAAAAACATACGAACATTGCCTCAACTGCTTGTTCGTATTTTCATACGTCCCGTATTTCCCTTTTTCCAATGGCTTGTTGTTACTCTTGGAATTATCAAGGCTCCTCCACGACAAGAGTTCCTTCTTGGAAAGTTGAGAGAAAATCTTTCATTTGATGAGGTACATAAACTTCTTAGAAAAGAAGGTTTTTATACAAACCGTATTGCCTTCATTGATCCAGGACAAGTTCTTAGCATGCGACGATTGGATGAGGAAAAACCTGACTGGCAATATCATATTCGTATTTTTGAAGATGGAGAGATTCGAGGACATTATGAGAAAACTCCCGAAGACCACCCCTTTGAACACTTAAACAATGTTGGGTTTGAAAATAGAGCCAACATGTTCTCCACATGGACTAAAAACATAACTTGACAGAATTATACTGCGGGTGGTATAATGTAAACAGTTACGTACATTGGGTATGTAACTGTTCTTTACATGGAGGCTGTTATGGCCAAAAATCTTGCAGATGACCTGCGTCAGCGCAAAGAAGACCGCACGCAACACCGTCCTGCTTTTTCTGACAGGAACGGATGTGTGCACTTTGGGGAAACTCAAAGAGCAGCACAGCTTGTTGCGGCTGAAACGAATCGGTCCTACGGCGCAAACGGTGGTCGTCGCGACTAACCAAGAA
Organism: Candidatus Minusculum obligatum; assembly: GCA_002331145.1. Taxonomy (GTDB): domain Bacteria; phylum Patescibacteriota; class Minisyncoccia; order Phycocordibacterales; family Phycocordibacteraceae; genus Minusculum. The sequence goes on from DCYT01000001.1 coordinate 235,146, forward strand.
TACGACTCAGAGAGACGAGTCATTGGGGACAGAATTCTGTTCTGTCCCCTCTTCTTTTGAGCTCATGAACATATTCGTGACCTCAAAGAGAGGATCTTTACACGGAGGTGGTGATGGATACTGTCAGAATTCTCTGGCGGTCTAAACACCCGCCAACAAATAAACATAAACAGCTCCTTGAAGAGCTGTACGCAGGGAAAAAAGTTATTCTTTCTCCAGATGCAAATTGGATCAAGCACGCACATCACGTTGCTGAAGAATTCAAGACTGGAGAGTATGACGACCTGTTTGTGAATGCATCCTGGACCGTTCTCGATGCAATTGCAAAATGTGGCACACCGCCACTCATTGCAATTCTTGAAGAAAGTTCAGAACAAGATGCCGATCTTCATGACGGCAGAACTCACAAACAAGTGGTTGAAATTCGTCGCTTTAAGCAACTTATTATCGACCACACAAAACCTCAACCGTATGAGTTGAAGAACTAAGCCGCTAGGATTTATCCGGCGGCTTTTCTCATGCCCTAGGCACAGAAATTCTTCGAATAGATTCGTTTCTATGAATCAATTCATCATCTCGAATTGAACAAAATAACTCATATTCATTTTTACACTCTCTTCCATAGAATTTTAGAAACTCACTCTCTATGTGGCGCTTCTTAAGCTCATCTCCACACTCTTCAATAAATTCTGAATACTGTTCATACGCATGAGACTCAAAAAGGTAGTTGAGCTCAAGTGCTGACTTTCGGTGCACCGTATAAAGAACAGCGCTCACGATGTAATAAAAGAATGAAAATAGAAGAGGGATAAGATAGTGCCTAAATGGTCCTCCAAGACCTTCCCTCTTGCAAATCTGTGTCATTACAACAACATGCATGGTCTCATTATCCTGCGCCACACGCCCAAAACGAGATGTGTGCGTTAGATTAATAGCCTTTTGCTCATTCCCGTACATGGCAGTTAAAAACATGTATGAGATCCATTCCCACGACTGATATGGGATACGTGCAATAACTTCTACTGCTTTAAATTTTTCATACGATGGCTTCTTCCCGTATACGGTATTCCCTGCAAATACGAGTATCCAACCAAAAATATTAGGAATAATTCCTACCTTGTATTCGCCACAAGCATTTTCATACCCCTTCTTAAATTCTGAGTCTTTAAGCTTTTCTACCAACTCCTCGTGTCTTTTGTCCATATGACTCTAGTATATACGTATTGTTTGATTCTGGCGTTTTCTCCCCAAAATGCTACAATCGCGGCTACTTACGGCCCTATCGTCTAATGGTTAGGACACCAGGTTTTCATCCTGGAAATCGGGGTTCAATTCCCCGTAGGGTCACAGAATTTCAGGCTCGTTCGTAAGCCTCACGCCAGTTTCAGACTCAACTTTCTTTTGAACTTTCTCAAAAAGTTCCTGTATTTGCGATGCTGTTGCCTCACCTTTATTTACAATCATATTTGCTTGAGTCTCTGAAATACACGCATCTCCCACACAAAGTCCCTTAAGCCCTAAATCATCAATAAGTGCAGCACCTGGAATTTTAAATCCGTCTTCTGTTTTAAACACAGATTTCTTTACCTTCTCTGAGAGATTATATTTCTCAAGATCATCCACTTCTACATTTTTGAAAAATGAACCAACACTCCAAATATTCTCTGGGTCTAAATCTTTTCCTTTTCTAATTTCTATTACCTTCTCTCTAATTTCTTTCTGTGTTGGATTATCTTTAAAGTTTTTTAGACTTCGATACTTTGTAATTGGCTTTGGTTTTTTAGAAAGTTCTAAAGTTAATGAATGAACAATATACTTTCCTTTCTTATCAGTATTGAAAATACTTCTCCTGTACCCAAAGCCGCAATCTTCACAAAGAATTCGCTCATACATCTCTGTCTCAATATTAAAAGCATTTACGCTTTTAATATATGAAGATGCCTCAACTCCATACGCTCCTACATTTTGTATAGCGAGCCCTGCTACAGTTCCTGGAATAAGTGAGAGATTCTCAAGGCCCCAATACCCCTTCTCTACCGTCTCTTGAATGAAACTGTCTAGATTCTCTGCAGCACCTACAGAAATAGTTACACTCTCTTCATCTTCTTTTAAAACTTCACTTCCCTTCACATCAAGTTGTACGACAACCATATCAAGCACCCTCTCTGGAAGAACAATATTGCTTCCCCCACCAAGCACAAATATTGGAAGATTCTTTTCTTTTGCAAATGAAGCTGTGGCCTGGAGGTCATTTGTCTCAACAAAATATTGAGCAATACCACCCACTTTTAGCGTTGTCTTGTCTTTCAGTTCAACTCGTTCAGAAACCTTCATTTCATTGAATAGTACCAATAAATAGGCTAGGCTTCACCTATGAAAATCCTAGCGATTGAAACCTCATGTGACGAGACAGCTGTTGCTGTTATTGAAGCTACTGGAGACTCAAAATCTGCAGAATTTAACGTGCTTGGAAATGCACTTCTTTCGCAAATTGAACTACACCGAGAGTACGGTGGTGTATACCCATCTCTTGCAAAGCGAGAGCATGCAAAGAATCTAACTCCTATTACACGAGCAGCCCTAACTGAAGCTGAGATGATTGTGAGCAATAGAGTTGACCTTAATGATGAGGTGAAGGCAAAAATTACAGAGCTCCTACACAGAGAGCCTGAAATGACATCTGCATTCCTTGAATTCGTACAAGAAGTTGAAGTTCCTAACATTGATGCAATTGCGATAACACACGGACCAGGATTAGCTCCCGCTCTTTGGGTTGGTGTTAACTTTGCACAAGCATTAGCACTCGCATGGGATAAACCTCTTGTTCCAGTAAACCACATGGAGGGACACATTGTCTCTTCACTTCTTAAAGAGAACAAAATTGAGAACGTAAAGCTTCCACTCCTTGCTCTCCTTATCTCAGGAGGCCACACAGAGCTTGTACTGATGAAGGACTGGCTTTCATATGAACTTATAGGACAAACACGAGATGATGCTGTTGGAGAGGCTTTTGATAAGGTGGCACGTATGATGGATCTTCCATACCCTGGAGGACCTGAGATAAGCAAGCTTGCAGAGAAAGCACGAGAAGAAGGGCTTGAGGAAGTATTCAATCTCCCCCGCCCTATGCTTGATTCAAAAGATTGTGACTTCTCTTTTGCGGGACTTAAGACTTCTGTTCTCTATGCTCTTAAAGAACTCCCGAATTTAAACGGTGAAGACAAGAAAAATATTGCACACGCATTTGAAAATGCAGCAGCTGATGTACTAAAAGCAAAAACCCTTAAAGCTATTGAAGAGCATGGAGTGCAATCTCTTGTGCTTGGAGGAGGAGTATCTGCAAACCATCACATACGAAGAGTTTTTGAAGAAACCATCTCTGAGAAACATCCTGAAGTTGATCTCTATCTCCCAGAGCCAAAACTCACAACCGACAATGCCATTATGATTGGTGTTGCAGGATACTTCAGAGCACTGAGAAAAGAATTTGCTACAGAGATAAAAGCAGACGGAAATCTAAAAGTGCACTAAATATCCGCTTCAAAAGCGGGTATTTTTCTGATACTCTGGTCAGATATGCACGAGAAATTCGAAAAACCATACGATCCGCAGGAAACGGAATCTCGTATCTATCAAATGTGGGAGGAATCAGGACTTTTTAATCCAGAGAAGTCTATTGAGGCTGGATATACAGATGAAAATGCTGAGTCATATACCATTGTCCTTCCCCCACCGAATGTAACTGGAGTACTTCACATGGGACATGCTTCGATGCTCGCCATTGAAGACCTTCTTATTCGTTACCACCGAATGCAAGGAAAGCGAACTCTTTGGATCCCAGGAACTGACTCTGCCTCTATTGCTACACAGAGCGTAGTTGAGAAAAAAGTTCAAAAAGAAGAAAAGAAAAATCGCCACGACCTTGGACGTGAAGTATTTCTTGAGAGAATTGCTGACTTTGTAGAAGATAGTAAAAATACAATAATCTCTCAGGTCAAAGCCATGGGATCGTCACTTGATTGGTCTCGCTACGCTTTCACAATGGATGAGACACGAACCAATGCTGTGAATGAGGCGTTTATCCGAATGTACAATGCAGGACTTATTACACGCGGACACCGGAGCGTAAACTGGGACCCGAAAGGACAGACTACGATTTCAGATGATGAGGTTGAATATAAGGAAGAAACAACAAAATTCTACTACCTAAAGTACGGGCCATTTACCATTGGAACTGCACGACCTGAGACAAAATTCGGAGACAAATACGTGGTAATGCATCCAGATGATGAGCGGTACAAGGAGTATGAGCATGGGCAGCAACTAGAAGTTGAGTGGATCAATGGGAAAATTACCGCAACCATCATCAAAGATGAGGCTGCAAATCCTGAGTTTGGATCAGGAGTTATGACCATTACCCCATGGCACTCTGCAATTGATTTTGATATCGCAAAGAAACACGATCTTGAGTATGAGCAGATAATTGATTTCTACGGAAAACTTCTTCCTGTTGCAGGAGAGGAGTTTGAAGGAATGAAGATTAGTGAAGCTCGAGAAAAGATTATTGAGAAACTTGATGGCAAGGGACTTGTTGAAAAAATTGATGAGGACTACGTTCACAACATTGCTATTGGAGATAGAACAAAGGCAACTATTGAACCTCAAGTTATGGAACAGTGGTTTATTGATGTAAATAAAAAAATCACCCTTCCAGAGTCACACATAACTGGAATTAAAGATGGACAAGAAGTAACACTCAAAGAACTTATGATTGCTGCTGTAGAAAGTGGTGATGTTGATATTATTCCAAATCGTTTCAATAAGATTTACTTCCACTGGGTAAATAATCTACGCCCATGGTGTATTAGCCGACAGATTTGGTACGGACACCGCATCCCCATGTGGTACAAGGATGGTGAGGCAAAAGCTCAAGTTGAATCTCCTGGAGATGGATGGGAGCAAGACCCTGACACACTCGATACATGGTTCTCTTCAGGACTTTGGACACTCTCAACACTTGGGTGGCCAAATAACGAAGAAGATCTAAAAATCTATCATCCAACCTCAGTACTTGAGACAGGACACGACATTATCTTCTTCTGGGTTGCTCGAATGATCCTTATGACAACATTCCTTACTGGAGAAGTTCCATTTAAGAAAGTATTCCTTCATGGAATGGTTCGAGATGCTAAGGGAGCAAAGATGAGTAAGAGTAAAGGAAATGGAATTGATCCACTTGATCTTATCTCTGAGTATGGGGCAGATGCTTCTCGCTTTGCACTCCTTACAGGAGCAGCTCCAGGAAACGACATTCCTCTTGATGTACAGCAAGTGCGCGGGTACAAAAAGTTTACAAACAAGATCTGGAATGTTGCACGTTTCGTTCTAACTCACACTGATGGCGTAGACCTTTCAAAACGCCCTGACTTCTCTGAAGATGATGAGAAAGATCTTGAAGAACTTAATGCAATGGTAAATGAAGTTACTGAGCACCTAGATACCTACCGATTTGATCTTGCTGCAGACCGTGCATACCACTACTTATGGCACACATTCGCTGATATTATTATTGAGAAGAGTAAAGAAGAGCTTGAGGGAGACCGTAGAAGCACTGTGCAGTGGAAACTCTATTTCATCCTTATAACAGTATTGAAAACTCTTCATCCATTCATGCCATTTGTTACTGAAGAAATTTGGCAGTCTCTTGATACAAAAGAGTCTCCGTATCTTTTTGTTGCAAAATGGCCTAAAGCCTAAATGCCTGAAATACAAACTTTTATATATGCATTCCTTGGTGGACTTTTACCCGCTTTAGTTTGGCTATACTTCTGGCTTAAAGAAGATTCACGATGTCCTGAACCACGACATCTTATTTTCTTTGCTTTTGTACTTGGAATGATCGCTGTGCCACTTGTGCTTCCCTTCCAGAAGTGGGCAATAGCGCACTATGGAGAAATAAGCACTTCTGTTGTTTTTGTATGGGCTGCAGTTGAAGAACTTATGAAGTACGGAGTGGTTGCAGCTGCAATTCTTTGGCGCAAAGCAGTGAATGAACCAATTGATGCAATGATGTACATGGTTACTGCAGCGCTTGGTTTTGCAGCACTTGAAAATACACTCTTTCTCCTGGCCCCTATTGCAGATGGAAATCTTATCGATAGTTTTATAACAGGAAATCTTCGCTTCCTTGGTGCAACACTTCTACATGTATTGGCTTCTGCTGTTGTTGGTTTTGCCATGGCAATCTCTTTCTATGCACACAAAAAACTCATGCCAATCTATACGAGCATTGGACTTATCCTTGCGATCGCATTGCATACAATCTTTAACCTACTTATAATTTCAGGTGAAGGATACAACACGTTAACTGCATTCTTCTTTGTTTGGATCGGTGTAGTTATTATCTTGGTGTTGTTTGAAGTTGCACGACTAATTAGACGCACACCAAAGAAGCGTGACGAATGCTAATGTATGTTTGGAAAAAAGAAAAAACAATCACTATTTGAAAAGTTAACTGGAAGCGTAAGTCTGAACGAAGACTTCGATGCTTTTGAAGATGATTTTAAACCTGAGATTGCAGAAGAAGTACCTACAAAGAAGATTTCAGTAAATGAACATGATGAACCTCTTCCACCTGAGATGGAAGAGGAGGAGCCAGAAAATGAAGCTGAGGGGCAACTTCCTGTTGATGTGTATCAAAGTACTAATGAGATTGTTATTCGTGCATTTGTAGCTGGAGTGCGCGCTGACATGCTCGACCTCTCTATTACACGGGACATGGTTACTATCTCAGGAGCCCGTGAGGCACGAGAAGAAGTAGACGCAGCAGATTATTTTCATAAAGAACTTTATTGGGGATCATTCTCACGAACTATTCTCCTCCCTCAAGAGGTGGATGTAGATGCATCAACAGCATCAGCAAAAGACGGATTGCTTACTCTTATCCTTCCAAAGCTTGATAAGGCAAGGCAGACGAAACTGAAAGTGAAAAGCGGATAAGAAAAAGGCGATCACATGATCGCCTTTTTCTTTTGGTGCTGAGAGGCAGATTCGAACTGCCGACCCCTTGTGCTTCAAACAAGTGCTCTAACCAACTGAGCTACCTCAGCATTATTCTGGTGCTTCCACTTTATTACTCTCTATCGCGTTTTGAAATGCATCGAGCCCTGGAATATTAATAAACTGTTGCAGAATACTTGTATCCCCTGACTTAATAGTCTCAAACGTAGTAGTTGCTCCATCAACGTACGGCTTTAGAAGAGAGAAATAGATGAAGATTGGAAGTCCAAGGATAACCCCCCAGATAATGAGACGGATGATTCCACTCATAAACATTCCACGCTGAATACCCCGAATCCGCCTATTGTTCTCTTTCGAGATACGAAGGCTTTCTTTAACCATTCTTTCTAGTCTCTGATCGTCATCCATACGATGGGTCTTAATATAGCAAAGATATTGGATTTTGAAAGAATTTAAGCGCCGTACATGTGCACGGCGCTTAATTGTCACTCGACTTCCTGAACAGTTTCCACAGACTCTTGAGGAGCACTCTGGATACCTGTTCCGAGGGCTGTCACAGCACCAATGATCACAACTGCAATCAGTGCAGCGATAAGACCATACTCAATGGCTGTGGCCCCGCCTTCATGACCTCGGAATTTCTTCGAAAAGTTCATGTCCTCTCTCCTTTTCTGGACCATAAGAACTTATCATTTTAAATATAAAAATACTAGTGTAGAGCACCGACCTTTAGGTCGAACCCTTTTGGCTTTGTTGGTAGAAATATCAAAAAAGAAAAGCCCCTCCAGAGCACCACAAAGTGATGGGAGGGGCTGACCGCGGCCAGGTTTTCACCTAGCCTGTTTATTCTGTTCGCGCAAAGCACGAATGTACGCATTGGGCTTATAGTTTGCCGCTGCATCAGTGGCAAACTTCCCGATTTCAGCAAGCTTACGCTTTACTGATTTTCGTTTGTTTGCCGCCCTTGCTGCCATGGCAACCTCCCAATATTGACCATATAAAATATACCACAACTCATTGTTTTTAATAAGCGTGCCTTGCCTCTTCGAAAAAAATGTTTTGTGTCACCACCAGGAGTCGAACCTGAATCTAGAGTTTAGGAAACTCTTGTTTTATCCATTAAACTATGGCGACAGAATGTCTACTGTAAGAATTTTTGAGATTCTCTATCCCTTCCATTATTAAAAGAAATTCCTCAATGTTCTTCTTTACACGTACACGACACATACCATACTCCAAATTGCTTTTATTACCAGCAGGGATTATGTAAATACTGTGCAAATTGCTTTTTGGAAGATTTAGAACATTTAGCCAGAATTTTGCAGCTTTTTGTTTATCTATATTCTCGTGTACTCGTATGGTTACAATAAACCTATTAGAACTAATGCCAAGATCCTTTAAGAGCTCTACAAAGACCTTTAGCATATAAGAATCTGAGTTTATAAAAGAGAGCTCTCTTTTTGTTCCTTCTCCCCAATAAAGACCTAGGAGGAGGAGATACTTTTCTTTTTTCGATAAACTTGTTCCTAATATTCTTTTTGCAGCTTTTTGAGCTTCAACTTTTCTTTTTGAGGCTCTTTCTGTACTTAACCCCCTCCTTTTCTTTATGCGTGCAGATGCATGGTCATTTAAAATCACATCCTTTGTATATCTCCATACTGTTGCCCTTGGCACATTAGTTAGGGATTCAATCTCAGGAATACTTTTACCTGATTTTCTTAGTTGAATAATATTTTGAATAGTTTCTGCAGAATACTTATACATGAATATATCATATCATCCTAGGAGAATATTTTATCCATTTTATACAAGTATCAAAAAACCGCCTGATAGGCGGTTTTAAACTTTATAGTCCTAGATTCTGCTTCAGCTTGTCTTCATCGTATCCAATGATCATCTCCTCTCCGATGAACACTACTGGCACTCCCATCTGCCCACTTTTTTCAATCATCTCTGCTCGCTTCTCCTGGTCTGTTGAGACATCAAACTCTGTATACTCAACATTATTTTCCTTGAAAAACTCTTTTGTTGTCTGACAAAAATGACAAGTTGGTGTGCTGTAGATTACTACTTCTTTATCCATGTGTATCAATTCTATTCGTAATTAAAAGCAAGTATACCACTACTCAAATAAACTCAAAAACCATGGGATCAAACCTTTTGGAGATTCTTTAGGGGTTGTTGTTGCAGGAAGTGCATCCAGTACCACTATCACCTCTTCCCCTTCTTTTGCCACATCAAAAGTATTCCGAACAAGCGCTTCTTGGCCACGTGATGTATTTAAAACAGCAAGATCAGCATCAAGTACTCTTTCGCGCTCTTCAACACTCTTAAATTCACGGAAAGCTTCTGCTCTGCGCATCCCAGCCTCACGCTCTTTTTCAAACAGATTAAAAACAACTAGGGATAGGAACCCTACAGCCAAAATAAGAAAAAATAGTGTGATTCGATTATAAAATGGAGAAATCCCTCTTTTCGCTCGCCTTGCCATATATGCTAGTATAGCACCATGTTATTTGACCCTAAGGTACAAAAAGCACTCAAATATGTATTTATTGTCTTCGCAATTCTTCTTGCGTTTTCAATGACCTTTGCCTTTGCCCCAATCTTTACAGGAGGATACTAGGAATTCTCCCCCTTTATCATATTCATAAATACTTCCTCTGGAATATTTACTTTCGCATTTGCAAGAGCTTTCTTCTTTCCCTTCTTCTGCTTCTCCAGAAGTTTTTTCTTTCTTGTTATATCTCCTCCATAAAGATGTCCTGTTACATCTTTTTTAAATGCAGAAAGTGTCTTTGATGAAAGAATGCGTCCCATTGCCTGAGCCTGTAGCTTTGTAACAAACTGCTGCCGCGGAAGCACACCATGCAGTTTCTCTACAAGTTTTTCAGCATCTTCTTGTGCACGTCGTCTTGAAACAATTCGTGTAAATGCAGGGACTGGCTCTTCCGCAACCAACACATCAAGACGAACAACATCAGCGTCTCGCATTTCAAGAATTTCATAACTTAAAGAAGCATATCCACTTGAAACACTTTTTACACGATCAAAGAATCCACGCATAAGTTCTCGAAGGGGCATCTCTGCAACAATTTCTATACGCCCGTCTCCAAATGTAGAAGTGTCTCCAACCACCGCCTCATGTTCATAGAGAAGCTTCAATATATTGTCGATAGTATCTGGAGTTGTAATGAGTGTAATAAGTACCCATGGCTCAGAAACACTTTCTATATCTCCATGGTCAGGAAACTTTGAAGGTGTATACACAACTATTTTTTCTCCCTTTTTATCCGTAACTTCATAGGTAATGGTTGGCATCGTAACAACAAGTGCCAAGTTAAATTCTCGCCTCAAACGCTCCATAATTATCTCAAGATGAAGCATTCCTAGGAAACCACACCGAAAACCTCTTCCAAGCACTCCTGAGGCCTCCTCCTCAAAGGATAGAGACGAGTCTGTTAGCTGTAGGCGCTCAAGTGCTTGGCGTAAGATGGGTAGATCATCTTGTCCTTCAGGATATACAGAAGCCCACACAACTGGACGTACATCTTTGTACCCTGGAAGCGCAGGAAGCTTGCCGTCTTTCTTTCCTACTGTGTCTCCTACCGAAACCACTCCTGGCTCTTTGATACCAGTCACCACATACCCAATCTCTCCACAAGACAGAGAGTCTGCAGGAGTTTCCTTTGGCATAAACACTCCAACCTCCTGGGCTATAAAACTCTTTCCTGCTTCTTTAAAATAAAGCTGATCTCCTTTTTTAATAGACCCATCAAAAAGTCTGGAGAAAAGAATAATTCCTCGGTGATTAGAATAATCAAAATCAAAAATAAGTCCTCGAGGCTCCGACTCATTGTTGTTTTCTGGAGCAGGCACTTTATGTATAAGCGTACTTAAAAGTTCTTCTGCACCCTCTCCTGTCTTCCCTGACGTATGAATAATCTCATCCTTAGAACACTTTAGGAGATTCATGATTTCTTCACTCACCTCATCAATACGTGAGTATGGTGAATCAATTTTTGAAAGCACAGGAATAATCACACACCCCTGGTCTTTTGCCATAGCAAGTGTTGAGAGTGTTTGTGCCTGCACACCCTGCGTACTATCAACAAGCAGCACCACCCCTTCTACTGCATTAAGAGCTCGCGATACCTCGTACGCAAAGTCGATGTGCCCTGGAGTATCAATAAGATTAATGATGTACTCCTCGCCCTTGTTCTCATACTTCATACGAACGGGCTGCATTTTAATTGTGATACCTCGCTCTCTCTCGAGATCCATTTGATCAAGAACCTGATCTTTCATTTCTCGAGCAGTAATAGTTTTTGTATGCTCAAGAAGCCGGTCTGCAAGAGTCGACTTCCCATGATCAATATGGGCAATAATTGAAAAATTTCGTATCTGCTGCATTTAGAATTCTGATTGCGGCTCAAGCTTCTTTTTTACAAGAAAATTGCTTATTCCTGCCCTAATCTCCTGGAACTCTTTATTTGAAAGTCCCCACAGAACAAAAAGGAATACCGTAAGACCCAGGGTACCAGCAAGTACACCTTGTGCAAGTACTGCAGTAAGAGATGTTAGTGCAAAGATTCCTCCCAACAAACTAAGCGTTAGATACGCTGTAGCTCCTCCAATAACAGCAGCAGCAAAGCTTTGGAAGAATACTGGCACTACAATCTTTGCAAAACCTTTGTATCGATGTGCAAAAAGAACAAAAGCAAGCACTCCTGCAAATATCTGCCCTAGTGCAACACCAAGTGCTATAGAAGCAATTTCTGTTCCTGGAACAAATGAAATTCGAAGAATTGATTCTATGAAATATGTATACCCCGGAACATTTCCATGCACATACAGAAGTCCCATGGCTGCAAATATTGAGACTGCGGCACCAGCTCCTTGAATTATTAGCGGAATGAAGGTTTTTCCTGCAGCGTAGTATGCTCTTGCAATCAAAAGTACGAGAGCCTGCCCAACAAGTGCAGTAACAAGGAGTGCGAGCACCGCCGCAGTAAGACGAGTATCATCCCATGTAAATTCTCCTGACCCCAAAATCACACGTACAAGATGTGCTCGGAGCACCACGAATATAACAAGAGCAAATGTTGACCAAAGAATTAAGTGCCGAGCAGCATCAGCAACTCTTTTTACAAAGTTCTCAACTTCATTTGCAGCATAGAGTGTTGCAAGCGTTGGAAATGCAACAACCGCATACGAGGCACCAATAAGTGCAAGTGGCACTCCCTCTAAGTTATACGCAAAACTAAAGATTGTTATTGAACCCTCCTTAAGCGGTGCTGCGAGCATTGTTACAACAACAGCAATGATTATGTGAGAAGAGAGCGCGAGCGCACGTGGGAAAGAGTGAATTATGATGTGCCGTAATTTTTGTACATCTGGAAACTTTAGGTACGGAGCAAGTCCAGAAGAAACAACTATAGGAATGTGCAGTGCCATATGCATAAACGCACCAAGAACTACTCCGTACCCAAGACCTGCAATACCAAAAAGAGGTTCTAGAACAAGAATTCCAAAGATAATTCCTACGTTATAGAACACTCCTGATAATGCATAGAGCAAGAACCTTCTTTCAAGCTGGGTGACGCTACTTATAACGCTTGAGATACCAAGTAGTATTGGCTGCAATAGCAATATTCTCGTAAGCAGCACAAACTCAGAAAATAGAGACGAGTCTGCAAAACTTGGATATAGCGCTGTTAGGATTTGCGGCGTAAATGCTGCAGCAACAGCAGCTGTTGCTCCCAGCACAATAGTTAGGAACATAACCGCATCAGAAAGTAATTCTCGAGCTTTCTTTTTTGATTCTTCTCCTGCTCTTGCAATAAGAGGAATCAAAATATATGCAGATACTAGCGATGCAATAAGCGCAAAGAGAAGATCCGGCAATTTAAATGCAGCGTAGTAGATATCGAGCAATTCGCTAGCTCCAAAACTGTGCGCCAAGATCCTATCACGCAAAAGCGCAAGTAATTGCGCTAAAAACGTAAAGATTGCAACGGTATATGCAGCGGCGTGCAGGTTCGCTACTTCCTTGCGAATGAGTCGAAAGAAGGAAGTAACCATGAATTACTGAGTCAGTCCTCCAAGCTCTTCAAATGGATTCTCTCCTGCTTCAAGTGCAGCGATCTGATCTGCTAGTGCTGTAGCATTTTCCTCAGATAGTGCTGCTGCTCTATTTAGTGCCTCAAGTGCTGCCTCAAACTCTCCTTCTTGAGCCAAGATTGTTGCAAGAACATAGTGTCCATTTGCAAAACTTGGATTTACATTTGTTGCTCGCACCAGAGCTGCAATAGCTCCTTCTGTATTTCCTGTTGTTTCCCGAAGGATAGCAAGCTGGAATAGAACGTTTGAGTTATTTGGCTGGAAGAATGCTGCAGCCTCAGCACTCTGTAGTGCCTCCTCTGTATTTCCTGCCTGTACCTCAAGCTGTGAAAGTAGGAAGATTGCATCTACATAATCCTGCTTTAGAGCGATTGCTTCTTCAAGAAGTACTCGTGCAGCATCTGTATCTTGGTTTGCAATTTCAAGCTGAGCCAAGATTAGAGAAATCTCTGGATTAAACGGATTGAGCTCCTGTGCCTTTGCATATGCAGTTTTTGCATTGTCATATGCTCCTTCTACCTGAAGAGGAACTACAAGCTGATATACATTTCCAAGTGCTAGCCAGTTCTGGTAGTTATCTTCTTTAATTTGTGTTGCGAGAAGCGCGCTCTCTACTGCACTTCCAAGTGCTGCTTGGAATGCTTGCGCTCGCTCTTCTTGAGACAGAGACTCATCGTTTGCAATTTGATTTAGATCATTTTGTCCAAGTGCTGCTGCTAAACGATACTGTCTATCACTTTGATGAAGTGTTAGGGATTGCGCAAGTGCATTTCCTGCGCCTGCTCTATCACCCGTTTGTGCTGCTGCTACTGACTGGTTATAGAAGAGTCCTGCAAGATATCGCTCTCCTGCGAAGAAGATTGTAACGATACTTGAAAGAAGAACTAGTGTGAGAACAAACACAAGAACAAATCCAATACGTGGACTTCGAGAGAAGAAGATTCCCCACTCTCGCTTTTGGTTTCCACTAAATCGCAGTGTTGCGATAAAGAGACCGGTCATTGCAAATGCAAGGAATAGAATAACCGCACCAGGCACATTTAGAATTGCAATTAGCCAGAAGTAGAGAGCCAACACATAACTTCCCAGAGAAAGAACAAACATTCCCTGATGCTGTGCTCGAGAAAGAATAAGGGCTCTAAATCCTATGTAGATAAAGAATCCAAAGAATACAAGCCACGCAAGTACTCCAATTAGACCAGTAACAGCAATCATTGAAGGTACATACCCAATACCTGCACTAAAGTCTACGTTCCAGAAAATAGTGTTGTTGAGGTCTGCGCTCTTTGCTAGAAGCCACTCGCTTCCAAATGTTGTTGGCCCTGTTCCGAAGATAGGGTTCTTTGCAAATGTTTCTTGCCCAACAGCAAGTGTTGCATCCCATGATGGACGAACTGATGTTTGATCAAATCCAAATGCATTTGAAAGAATATTTCCAAGAGAACCAGACCCAATCACCATAATGATAGAAAGAGCTAGTACAGATAGTGAAAGCACGAGATTGTTAGCACCACCCTGCTTTACTCCCATGTTTTCGTTCATGTTTGTAGGTGCATCTCCCATCTCTCCTGCATATAGCGCAGTTACTCCCTCAACATCATCGTGTGTTCCCCCGCTTTGCTTAAGCATCCCTTGAATAAAGATTGCTAGTGCAAATAGTCCAATAACAAACCAGATAAGCGTAAAGTTAATCACCGCAAGGAATGCAAGTGACACTGCAAGGAATGCATATAGCCATCGCTTTGTTTTCTTCCCTGTATTTCCCATAAGCAATGCCAAGAGACTTGCAATTGCTCCAGCTCCAAGGAATACCGCAAGGTCATTAGCACTTCCAAGAGTGTTCGCAGCAGGAGCTGCAGTAACTCCAAGACCTGAAAGAAGTCCTGTTCCAAGAACAAAGAGAATTATTTGTACAATGAGCACCAATCCAAGCCCTATAAAAGAGGCTTTTGTTACGTGTGAGAATTGCTCTGCTTTTCTTAGCGTGAAGGCAAGCACAGTAGCAAGCACTGTTCCTGCTAATACAAACCCGATAGTGTTTGTCTCAATCTGATTCCCAAATACTGAGAAGCCAAGGTTATTTCCTGCAAAAAGCGCAGATAAGAAATACGCCACTGGAATAAGCCAAAGTGTTCCAAGAAGCGCAAGCGGAGGCATAATAATGCTTCCCCTTCGAAGCCTTGTAAGAATGTGGAGTGCAAGCCCAACTACTGCAGCAAGCACCACTGCCATTGTTTTAGTAAATCCAAACGGTATTACTGCCATTGGAATAAAAAGAACCGGGATAATAGCAAGTGCCGCAGCAGCTGCTATCACTGTCCCAGTCTCAAGCGTAAACGGTAATTTTCTGTCCATATCTAATATTTAATCTAAATCTCACACGCGAATAATACGTACTATAATAGCACTTTCACCAAACCTCCTTGAGACTTTTCCAGAGCTTAAAACTCCCAGTCTCCCTTAAGTCCAGTTGATTGAGTGTAATTAACTACAGTTGTTTCAAAGAAGTTACTCTTGTCATTATCTTGATCCTGTAGACGCTCAAGGTGCACGTACGGGTTCTCTTCTGGTGCATTTGGGTAAATTGGTGCAATACCAATCCGAGCCATACGCTCGTTTGCAAGCCAGTGAGTATACTTTTCTGTAGATTCACTATTAATTCCTGCCATATTGTCTCCAATAATATGATTAGTCCATGCAATTTCTTGTTCTACTGCAACTTTAGTCATTTCAATAACCATTTCCTCATCAAACATCTCTGGAAACTCCTTCTTTATTTCGTTCATCATGTTTGCAAACATCACAACATGCGTTAGCTCATCCCGACGGATGTACGCAATCATTCGCCCGGTTGCAAGCATTTTTCCGTGGTCCACAAGTGTGTCGAAGAATGCAAAACCGTTATAGAAGTAAAGGCTCTCAAGTAGATAGTTGGCAACAACAGTCCTAAAGAAGTTTGTATCTGTTGGCTCATCAATAAATTTTTGATAAATATCTCCAATATATTTATTTCGCCCAAGAAGAACCTCATCATTCTTCCAGAAGTAATAAATCTCGTCTCGCTCCTTACTCTCTACCACTGTCTCAAGAATAGTTGCGTAACTTTGTGAGTGAATTGCCTCCTGATATGCCTGAATAGCAAGAAGAAGGTTCACCTCAGGTGCAGTAATGTAGTCTGAAATATTTGGAAGGTTTACTGTCTGAATTGAATCTAAGAAGATAAGAAATGAAAGAATTCCTTTGTATGCTTTTTGCTCTACAGGAGACAGAGCACTGTGAAAAGCATTTGCATCCTCCTTAAGACCCATAACCTTCTCTGGAATCCAAAAGTTTCCAACCATGATTGGATACAGCTTCTTTGCCCAAGAGTACTTGGTTGCATTTAGTTGAAACAGCCCTGTTGTGCTTCCTTTTATAATCGTTCGATTTCCTACCGAATCATCCCCCGCCGGATTAAAGATTTTACTTTTCTCTACCATATTTTATTTATTAACTAACCACTACAGCTTTCGCATACATTGTACTGAGGCTTCTCAGGAGCTTGAACTTGTACTTTTGGCTCTTCAGTTTTTACCTCCTCGTCTCCCAAATTCTCAACCTTTGCAGAAAGACTTCGCACATAATAAACCGTCTTAATTCCCTTCTCCCATGACTGCACATAATATTCGTACAGATTTTGAGGACTGGTGTTCTCTGGATTGATCATCCACTCAAAACTAATTGACTGGTCAATCCATTGATAAATTTCCGCGATAAGGTCAATAACATCCTTCATATCAAGACTGATGTACTCCTTGTAGTACGGGAAGTTATCTTTATCTAGCTGTGGTGCAACACGAATTGTTGGAGATGAAAGATTATTCTCTACAAAGAATCGCTTGTAGATTGGAAGAAGCGCTGCTGTTGTTCCAACCACTCCAGCTGTTGAGGTATTTGGCGCAGGACCAGTATGGTACCCAAACCTAAATCCAGTTGTGGTCATATCAGCAAAGAGATCTTCCCACCCCTGGGCTCGTCCAGTATTTTCTACATACCACTGCTTATCTCTTCCAAGCAATATTCCCTTACTAAACTGACTTCCAGGATATAGCTCATAGTGTCCTCGCTCCTTTGCAAGATCAGCACTTGCTCGGTACATGTGATATGAGTACCGCTCAAATAGCTTATTCACCTCCTTCTTGGCATCCTCTGAGTCATATGCAATATGATTTGTTGCCAAATACTCTGCAAGTCCCAAATACCCTACTCCTACAGGACGATATCGCTTTGCCGTTCGCTCAGCTTCCTTGATTGGATAGTAATTAAGGGTAATAACATTATCCAGTGCCCGCATTAGAGTTGGATATACTCGCGCAACAGTCTTCTCATCATTTACCTTCGCAACATTAACTGATGCAAGATTACACACCACGGTATCTCCCGCCTTGTACTTTAGAGTGATGGTTCCATCCTCATGAGACTCTTCCTCAAACTTTGAAGGTGAAGTGTTCTGGCAAATCTCAGTACACAGCTGTGTTGAATATACATTTCCAGCATGCTGGTTTGGATTTAGTCGATTTACTGTATCTCGGAAGAACACGTATGGCATTCCTGTCTCCACTACAGTCTTAAGATGTTTCTTGAAGAGATCTTTCGCACTTACGCTCTTCTTAAGCTTCAGACGATCATCCCTCTCACACTCCTCATAAAATTCATCGAACTCTTTCCCAAAAGAATCTTGCAGCCGCTTTCCATAAAACTTTTCAATCTCGTGTGGATCAAAGAGTGTCCATTCTCCATTCTCTTTCATACGACGCATGAAAATATCTGGAACAGAGATTGCTGGGAAGATATCAAAAGCCTTGTTTCGAATATCTCCTGTTTCAGTTTGAAGATCTAGGAAATCATAAATATCCCGATGCCACATATCGAGCGTTACAGAAATAGCACCCATACGAGCACCAAGCTGATTTACTGCTACACCAGTGTCGTTAATAACTTTGATCCAAGGATTAACTCCACCTGAAGCTTTCTCTACACCTCGAATAGAAGCCTCTCGAGAGCGGATATTTCCCCAGTACATTCCTACTCCTCCTCCAAACTTAGAGATCTGCGCCACATTCTCAATAGCGTGGTAGATAGCACGTAGATCATCATCTACGTTTAGCTTGAAGCAGCTTGAAAGCTGGTGATAGTTTGTCCGTGAATTAAGGAGAGTTGGTGTAGGAAGTGACACTAACTGATTTGCACATGCGTCATATAGCTTAAATGCAAATTGGAGTCTATTCTCGCTAGCTTCCGGGATAGCCAAGAATAGGGCTACAGACATGTACATTTCCTGTGGTGTCTCCTTCACTACACCATTTGGATTAAGGAGATATCGCTTTGTTAGAGAAAGTACTGTTGTGTACTGATAACTATCATCATAACTTTGCTTTAGATATCTCCCCGCCTTCTTGATGTCATCTTTTGTGTAGTACTTGAAGAAATCTTTATAATAAAGTCCGCTCTCTACATACTCCTCAAAGAGTGCGAGGTAACTCTCATCTGTATATAGATCCTTAATTGAAATTCCTCGATTCTTTGTCGCCTTCTTATATACATTCTCAAGCAAGATACGTGCGGCAATATGTTGCCACCATGTATTTTCAATTGTCACCATATCAATCGCTGTTTTGATCATGAAGCGATTGATATCTTTTGTCTCGATATCATTTGCAAGATTTCGCTTAAACGCCTCTAGGAAATCTTCAAAATGACATTTGTTTTCATACCCACGGCACGCACGATTAAACACCTTTCGTATTTTATGGAGCTCAAATGTCTGCTGCTCCCCACCTGTTTTCTTTACACTAAGTTTTTTCTCTTCAAGCTGTGCTAGAAGATCATAGTGCTTGTTTTTTCGAGCTTGTGTTCTCTCATCTCGATACAAAATATAGTGCTTTGCAATATTAAATTGCTTTGATTTCATCAAAGTCTCCTCTACTGCATCCTGCACCTGCTCAACGGTTAGAAGTTTTACTCCATTTGCATGTGCATCACGCTCAAGATTGAGCAATAGCTCATCAACAAGTCCTGGGATGAAAGATACGTCATCCACTGCAACTGCCGTACACGCCTTTTCTATAGCCTCTTCAATCCTCTTCCGATTAAACGGAACTACACGTCCGTCACGCTTCTCGATATTCGCAAGAACAGGATCTTGCGCGGTAATTCGTGGTCCTTCTGCGCTACTTGGGGGAGTTCCTGTAGCAACTTTGGTCGGCAGTTTGTTGTCCATAGAAAAAATGATTATCCTAAATTACTAATTTTTGTGCAGGTGTCCTTCTATAGAACTGCACAAAGCTCACTACAGAATTATACAGACCAGGACACCATGATCCCTGTGGATATCCTTCAAAAAGTTCACTCTGAAACACTTTTTGCTACGTAGACAACCCCCTCCAAATCTCGCTGCTCCACTAAGGGCCCAAATAGAAAACACTCGGGTTTTATCCCGAGTGTTTTCATTTTTATATCGTGGCTATAAGCCGGATTCTGTAATAAGAGTTTACACTCTTACCGACAGTTATTTACCTTGCCTTTATGTTGCCATAAAGATCTTTGCGGCACTCTCCATAAAATGGAGTACGGCCTTGCACGTAGGTAGGAATTTTGCCGTTTCACCCATATGTCTCCACATGATTATTCCCGAGGGAACCCATTGCATCTCTGCGCTGGCGTCACTGCTCGCATCCCTAAGATTGCTCTCGACGGGCGTTACCCGCTACCCTGCTACAGAACAAGTCTGTACGTGTCCGGACTTTCCTCACAAAAGCGCAACTGTCCACCACGACAAAAAAGATTATACAACTTATTGGCTAAATAGTCCACCAAAGTTAAATACTGCTGGACGGTATGAGATAAGCTTCAACTTTATTCCATCTTTAATGCCATGTCCCTCAATAAAACCAACATTAGTCTCTAGCACATAGCGTGCCTCTATTGGAGGATAGAAAATCTTTGGGTAGGTATCTGGGCTTATATCATTCTTCCAGTACACCACTCGCAGGTTCTCATCTAGCCACATAATATCTATAGGAAACTTCATTCCCTTCATCCAGATTCCATACTTTTCATTCTCTGGAAACACAAAAAGGAGTCCATGATTTTGTGGAAGAGATTCAAGACCCGAGAGCCCTTGAGATCGCGTCTCTTCAGTATTTGCAATCGCCACCTTAAGTGGAGAGTTGTTGATATACGCATAATAGATACGCGTACTATCCAATTGCTGATTGAACATTGTAGATCCTACATACAAGAAGAATCCCCCAAATGCTGCAATCAATACTGCGTAGAGAACTATTTTCATCTAAACATTTAGTATAAGTAACGAATTTAGTATACCTCACTCACTTACCTCTCCATCGAAGTGTTCATGCATTTCGTCAGCCTTTGTTTTATGAACTATTCCGTGTTTATGCTCTGGTGGAGTATAGACAGAGTAAAGCTTCATAACCTCCTCTCCTGTATTTAAAACATTATGAGATGCGCCAGCAGGAATCACTACCGCAAAATCGTCTTCAACATCATGTCCTACTCCATCAATTACAACTTTCCCAGAACCTTGTTCAAAACGAATAAACTGGTCAAGGTCGTGAACCTCTTCTCCAATCTCGTCTCCAGACTCAATTGCCATTAGTACTAATTGACTATTTTTCGTCGTGTAGAGAACTCGACGGTATTGAGTATTTTCTAGCGTTTCCTTTTCAATATTTAATACGTATCCTTTCATTGTCTGTAAGTATATCAAAAACGAGAAGAGGGTGATCAAGATAGACCACCCTCGTCCGAGATGCAGATCACCTCGCTTTCGTAGTTGGCGTTGACATCAGGGAATTTGCCATAGTTTATATTTTCACCTCCTACGTTGAACCTAGCTTAATTATACAAAACCACCCCACCAAAAGAGATAAGTTATCCCCGTAATGCTTTCACCCTCTCTTCAATTGGTGGATGTGTAGAGAATAGCTTTGCCATATGCTTCCCTGCTTTTGCAGATCCAAATGGATTGCTAATAAAAAGATGAGCTGTTGCGTTATTTGCTCGCTTCATAGGAGCTTTGTGCCCTCCGATTTTCTCTAGCGCAGATGCCAATCCCTCAGGATACCGGGTCATAAGACCTGCTGATGCATCAGCTAGAAATTCCCGCTTTCTTGATACTGCCAAGTGAATAAGCTGTGCTGCAATAGGAGCCAGGATTGCAAATACAATTCCGGCAATAGCAATTGCGCCATTTCCTCCTCGATCGTTACCTTTCATTCCCCCATAGAATGTCATTCGCATAAACATATCAGCAAGGATTGTAATGAACCCAAGGAGGACAACCGTTACGGTCATAACAAGCATGTCTTTGTTTTTGATATGAGAGAGTTCGTGAGCTATTACCCCCTCAAGCTCATTTTTCTCAAGCATAGAGACAAGTCCTGTTGTAACTGCAACAACCGCATGCTTCTCATCCCTTCCTGTAGCAAAAGCATTAGGAGCGGAATCTTCAATAATATAAAGCCTTGGCATTGGAAGACCTGCTGCAATTGAGAGGTTCTCTGTAATATTCCACAAATCAAAGTACTCTTCTCGAGTTACTTTCTTTGCTCCATTCATAGAAAGCGCGATCTTGTCTGAGAACCAAAAGCTTCCCACATTCATAAAGAGCGCAAAAGCTACCGCAATAAAGAGAAGGTATTGCGCATCATAATAGTATGAGAAGAACCATCCGATACCAATCACCACCAAAGCAAACGTGATCATTAACATCCACGTTTTGTACACATTTTTGCTTTGTTGACTATACAGTGATGCCATGGTGTGATATTATACTTTGATCGTTCTTTAAAGGGAGGGTTGTATGGATCCCGCTGTCTACATTATTGTGGGACTCACAGGTCTCGCACTTGCAATCGCGATCTACAATGTACTTCGCGGAAACTCAACCTAAGGGGGCGCACTATCATTTCAGTGCGCCCTTTTTCAATTAGATAGAAACCTTTACGGGGTCCTTTGCTGCCTCTTCCTCTAGCTCAAAGAACTCTCGTGGAGAAAATCCAAGAATTCCAGCAATCATATTTGTTGGGAATACTTCAAGAGCAGTATTCAGGTCTCGTACCACAGTGTTGTAGAAACGTCGTGCTGCCTGAATCTTATTCTCAGTGTCAGTTAGTTCATTCTGAAGATTAAGGAAGTTCTCATTTGCTTTAAGGTCTGGATACGCCTCAGATACTGCAAATAGAGACTTTAGTGCTCCGCTAAGCATATTCTCAGCTGCTCCTTGCTCTGCTGCTCCATCTGCCTGCATTGCAGCACTTCGAGCCTTTGTTACCTCCTCAAACACAGACTTCTCATGTGCCGCATACCCCTTTACTGTTTCTACAAGATTGGGAATAAGGTCATATCGACGCTTAAGTTGCACATCGATGTCAGCCCACGCTTCTTTCCCTCGATTTACCAAAGAAACAAGCTTATTAAAGGTCCCAATTACCCAAAGAATAATAACTACAGCTACTCCTAGTACTATATATAGTGGTGTCATATGCGGGTATTGTACCAAGGTTTGATTTAGGAGCTATATTGACAATGTATATATTTAGGTGGTATAATACATTTAACGTTGATCTTTACAGGAGGCTCTTATGAGCGACGCAAAAAAAGAAGGTTCCGTCATTGCTTGGTTCCTCATTGCTGGTGCAGGAGTTCTCTGCGCCATCGTGGGAATCGGAGCATTCGTCACTGACGTGTTCATCATGTCACCGGATCGCCCTGCAGCAGGAATTGGCGGAACAATGCTTCTGTTCCTCTTCGGAACACTCAGCTGGCTCTGCTGGCACATGCTTCATACGGGCACAGTAAGGCCTGAAGAAAGTTAAACAAAACCCCCGGACTCAAATGAGTTCCGGGGGTTACTTTATCCTCCAGATGAATATAAAGAGGCAATCTCTTCTGGAGTGACAACAACGGTAACGTTTTCGGAGGCAGGTTCAGATACACTGTACCCTCCTCCCCAAACCGTTTTAATATAATGATCTCCATTATTCTCTCTTGCCAGCTTCCTGCGAAGTCTGCAAACAAAGACATCAATGACTTTTTCATCAGGTTCATCCATTCCACCGTACAGATGATCCATTATCACGTCTTTGGATACAACTTTCCCCTTACGCAAGAACAACAGCTCAAGCAGC
This sequence comes from Candidatus Minusculum obligatum, assembly GCA_002331145.1. Lineage (GTDB taxonomy): Bacteria > Patescibacteriota > Minisyncoccia > Phycocordibacterales > Phycocordibacteraceae > Minusculum. The sequence continues at coordinate 258,482 of DCYT01000001.1, forward strand.
TTGTACTCTTTCTGACTAAGACTTACAGAAACATCCTGAACTGTAATAGCCTTGGACGAAATATCCACATTAATATTCCCAACACTGATAATGTTTTGGACTTGGCCATGCACTCGCCGCGCTACAGCCCTAACACGAGCAACAAGCTCATTCACATCGCAAGACTTCACAATGTAGTCATCCGCTCCAGCATCAAGACAGGATATTTTATTATCAATCTCACTATTTCCGCTTAACATCAAAACTGGCGTTTCAATTTTTGCTAAACGCAAACCTCGAACAACATCGAGTCCAGAAATATCTGGCAAACAGAGATCGAGAATAATTACGTCGTAATCAAACAACTTTCCAAGATCTAGGCCCTCATCTCCAAGATCGGTTGCATACACATTGAAACCTTCTGACCTAAGATAAAGCTGCAGTGAGTCAGAAAATGCCTTGTCATCTTCAACAAGAAGTACACGCATTGGTCACTCCTTTCTTTTCTCTATATATGAACATACGCCTTAAAATTACCCTGGTCAAACTCTTGCAAACCTCTCATCTCATGGTATCTTGATGCTAACGATGGAAGCAGTAGCTAATATCCTGCCTTACGCGCAGATCATTCTCTCTATCCTCCTTATTGTGAGCATCTTGCTGCAACAGCGCGGTGCAAGCATTGGAGGGGCTTTTGGTACTGACAATTTCTCATCTACCTTCTACAAGCGACGAGGAATTGAAAAAGTGCTATTCCGAGCGACAATTATTCTCGCTATTCTTTTCGTATTATCAGCACTAGTTGCACTATTGATTAAATAAATTCTATGGACGCGCGACGTCTTCGCGACACTCTTACAAAGGAACGAACAATTCCTTTCACTCAAAAAGCAACTTCAGTCCTTCATTCTCTCTCACATGGAGACAAGGTTATTTTTTGGATGCTAGCGGGACTCATGGGTCTTGGTGCTATTTTTGCGCTTGGTGAGCTACGGGATCAAATTGTTGAGGTAGTACCAGCACACGGCGGATCACTAACTGAAGGAGTTGTAGGATCTCCACGATTTGTAAATCCACTCCTTGCCCTCTCTGATACAGACCGAGACCTTGTAGAACTTACCTTTGCAGGACTTATGGGAGTAGACAAGGAAGGAAACCTTATTCCTGAACTTGCAGAGAGCTACACGCTTTCAGAGGACGGCCTAACATATACTTTTATTATTAAAGAAAGTGCAACTTTCCACGATGGAGAGCCTGTAACAGCAGAGGATGTTGCCTTTACCGTTTCAAAACTACAAGACCCGCTTATTAAAAGTCCCAAAATTGCCAACTGGCTTGGAGTGCAGACAGAGGTGCTCGATATTCGATCTGTCTCATTTACACTAACTGAGCCATACGCACCATTCCTTGAGAATGCAACGCTTGGGATTATCCCAAAGCATATTTGGAAAGATGTACCGAGCGAAGAGTTCCCCTTCTCACAATTTGTTGTAGAGCCAATTGGAGCAGGCCCATATAAAGTTACAAATGTGCAAAGGAATAACTCAGGAATTCTAAAAGAGTATAATCTTCGAGCTTTTGATGAATACGCACTTGGGAAGCCCTACATCAACAACATCTCTCTAAAGTTTTACGGAAATGAGAGCTCACTCCAGAAAGCTCTTGCTCGAGGAGAGATAGAAAGCGCACATTCACTTATTCCAGAGAACCTTCCAAAGGATCTTAAAGTTGTAACAGGGCCATACCTGCGAGTGTTTGGAGTATTCCTGAATCAAAATGAGAATGAAGTACTTTCAAGCATTGTTGTGCGAAAAGCACTTTCAACATCTCTTGATAGACAAAAGATTATCGATACGGTACTTTCTGGCTACGGAACACCTCTTACGTCCCCTCTTCCAGGAATTCCAGCTACAACAGTTGAAAATCCTATTGAAGAGGCAATTGATGTGCTTGAGCGCAACGGCTGGGAATTTAGTGTTGAGAATCGAGTGTGGGAGAAAAAGAATGACAGTATTCGAATTACTCTCCGCACAAGCAACATTCCTGAACTTGCGCAAACAGCACAGATCATAAAGCAAAGTTTTGAGGCAATTGGAGTGCCCACAAACCTTGAGCTCTATGACACGGGTGAGCTAAGTCAGGGAGTTATTCGTCCACGAAATTACCAAGGATTGCTCTTTGGTATGGTGCTAGGTCGGGTTCCAGATCTTTACGCATTTTGGCATTCAAGCCAGCGTAATGATCCGGGTCTTAACGTGGCACTATACGCAAATGTAGATGCAGATGATGCACTTGAACATTTGCGTGAGACACACGATGCGGAAGAAAGAGAAGAACATCTAGAGGAGTTTCTTGATGAAGTAGATGCGGACATCCCTGCAATCTTCACCCACGCTCCACAGATGACATATCTTATTCCTCAAAACCTAAACGGTGTATCACTTCCACCGCTGACAACAGCAAGTGACCGCTTTAGCAATGTACATACGTGGTACAGAGAAACCGAAAAGGTTTGGCCATTTTTAGTACGGGATTAATTAATAAAATTTAGAAAATAGACATGGAACACAAAAGACCAGGTCCAGGGAAAAAGCCCGGACCACACAAGCGAGGGCCAGGAGGACCAAGGAAACCTCGACCAAAAATTCACGGAGGGCCATCAACAGCCCCAGGTGGAAACAGAACGGTTCGCAGCAAGCGAAACGCTCGTATGGAGATGCGTCGAGACGCACCAATTATTGCTCGTCGTGAAGATGAGTACTATCCAGAAGCTCCAGATAAAGATACAGCTCGAGTTATACCTCTTGGAGGAGTTGAGGAGGTGGGACGAAACTGTACTGCTATTGATGTAAATGGAGACATCTTTATTTTGGATGTTGGATTCCAGTTCGTATCAGAAGAGCATGCTCCTGGAATTGACTATGTTCTTCCAAATACAAAGTACTTGGAGAAAAACGTAGATCGAATCAGAGGTGCACTTATCACTCACGGTCACCTTGACCACATTGGAGGAGTTCCCTTCATGATGGGACGTATTGGAAACCCAACAATCTACACACAGAATCTAACATCTGTGATGATTAAGAAGCGACAGGAAGAATATCCTGATGCACCAAAGCTTGATATTCAGGAAGTGAAGGTTGGAGATCGAATCAAAATTGGAAACACTTTTGTAAAGTTCTTCCCCGTAACTCACTCTATTCCTGATTCAATGGGAGTATCAATTGAATCTCCACACGGAAACCTGGTTATCTCAGGAGACCTTAAGCTTGACCATGTTGATGGAAAGCCAGCTCCTATTGAGGAGAAAACATGGGGAGAGCTTGGAAAAGACAAGAACATCTTCTTCATGGGAGATTCAACAAACGCTGAGCGTGATGGATTCTCAATGCCTGAAACAAAGGTACACCAGACTATTGAAGACATCATCAAGACAGTAAAAGGACGTCTTATTATTGGAACCTTTGCCTCACAGTTTGAGCGAATGGTGAAGATTCTTGAAATGTCTGAGAAGCTTGGAAAGAAAGTGGTTCTTGAAGGACGAAGTATCAAAACAAACGTGGAGATCGCAAACCATGTGAATCTTCTAAACATTGGAAAGGATGTGATTATTCCTTCAGGAGATATTGATAAGTATCCACCAGACAAGATCATTATCATTGCCACAGGAGCTCAGGGAGAGAAGTTTGCTGCTCTTATGCGCATCGCAACTGGTAAGCACAAGTTCGTAAAACTTACTCCTCGAGACACTATTGTTTTCTCATCTTCTGTTATTCCAGGAAACGAAGTTTCTGTTCAGAAGCTGAAGGACAATCTATACAGGCATGATATTAACCTTCTTCACTACCGAACAAGTGATGTGCACTCAACAGGGCACGGAAATACTGGAGAGCTTGTATGGATCAACCAGCAAGTTCACCCTACATTCTTTATGCCAGGGTACGGATATCACACAATGCTTAGGCTTCATGCCCGCGCTGTTGAGCAATCTGGATTCCCCAAGGAGAACATCATCATTCCAGATAATGGAACAGTGATTGATATTATCAAGGGAGAAAAGCTTCACATCCACAAGCAAAAGGTACCTGCTGCCCCACTTCTTGTTGATGGAATCGGAATTGGAGATATGCAGGAAGTTGTTATCCGAGATCGGCAGATGCTTTCAAAGGATGGAATCTTCGTGATCATTGCAACTGTGCAATTGAAGACCGGAAAGCTTCGAAAGTCTCCTGACATTATTTCTCGAGGATTTGTATACATTCGAGAAAACCAGGAGCTCTTCCAGCATGCTCGCATCCTTATCAAGAAGAGTGTTGAGGACACTACACAAGGCATGCATCCTATCGACCTAGATATTGTGAAGAAGGAACTAACCAATACACTTGAAACGTACCTCTTCCAAAAGACCAACAAAACACCAATTGTTATACCTGTACTGATCGGAGTATAAGTTACAAAAACCCCAGCAATAGCTGGGGTTTTTGTTTATATGTACATGCTATTATGTGCGTAAATGCTAAAGCAGACTCGAGGTATTACGATAACCAACTTCTTTGGAGCGCTACACTATTTCCTTACAGTGTTCATTTTGGCTCCCTACTTGGCCCAATTCATGGGTGAAGCTGAAGTTGGGCTAGTGTTCTCTGCAGCTGCAGTACTTTCTTTCCTTGGGTTTCTTCTCCTTCCTTATGCGTTGAAATTTGTTTCTCTTAAGCGATTTGCACAAGGCTTAAGCCTTGTGCAGTTCCTTGTACTTCTCGCACTTATACAGTCTCCTTCAGTTGGAATTACTATTGGCCTTGTTGTATTACTTGCGGCGCTCCCTGCTCTTATTGGATACGCTTTTGATATTTTCCTAGAGCAAGCAACACGCAGTGAGGGAGACACTGGAAACATTCGCGGTTTCTTTATTACCATTTCAAATATAGCTCTTGTCCTCTCTCCTCTTGCCATTGGATACATTCTTGGAGATTCAGATGAATATAACAAAATCTTTGCACTAGCTGCCGCAACTCTTTTGCCATTCATGCTTTTGCTTGCAACCCTTATCAAGGGCGGGAAGCATAAAGAAGAAGCAACGCTTTCATTTAAAAGTACCTTGAAGTGCCTCCTTCATTCAAAAGATATCTTCCTTGGAGCAAGTGCACATTTTGTAATGCTTCTATTTTTCTCATGGGTAGCAATTTACATCCCGCTATACCTTCATACTGAACTTGGAATTCTTTGGAGTGACCTTGGGTGGGTTTTCAGTGTAATGCTGCTTCCGTATGTATTTCTTGAATTCCCTCTTGGCTTTGCAGCAGACAAATGGTTTGGAGAGCGTGAGATTATGATGGGAGGATTTACCATTATGGGAATTGCCATGGCGATGCTTAGCTTTATTACCATTCCTGCCATTACGCTCTTCTTGATCTCTATTCTTATTCTTACTCGTGTGGGAGGTGCTATGGCTGAAATTACAACAGAAACATACTTCTTTAAGCATGTTGATGGAAATGACTTAAACAGTATCGGACTCTTTAGAATGCTACGACCCTTAGGCGCTCTTGTTGGACCACTTATTGGAAGTTTTGCCCTTATATTTGTATCACTCCAAAGCCTCTTTATTGTTCTTGGAGGACTGTGTCTTCTTGGAATTCCCCTTGCCTTCTTTATTAAAGATACTCGTTAAGAGCTGAGTACGTACCCTCTCCCCTTCTTTTGTATAAACCCTTCCTTAAGAAGGTTTTTTATTTGCTTCTCTACCTGCTCTTTCCTGTCTGGGAAAACTGTTCCTATAGACTTCTTTTGTGTAAGAGCTCGAATAATAGCTCCTCGAACCTCCCTATCGGATCCTTTAAATACACTCTGCTTATTGTAGTGTTTACTCTTCTTGTTTATGCGAACCCCAGAGGCTTTTAAGTATGCCCCATAGTCCATAAGCGCCCAATACCATTCTCGAGGATTCTTTTTATCTAACGTTTGCTCAATTATTGGAAATATTTCTTTGTCAGAAACTCCAGGCCTGTCTTTAAAAAAGTGGTGCGTGTAGACAGTTCGTATGTTTGTCTCGATACATGGGTTTGGAATATTAAATGCAAAAGCTTGTATTGCACATGCTGTATATGGACCAATGCCAGGAATACTCTCTAAGTTTTCCTTTGGAAAAACTCCCTTATGCTCTTTAACAATATATTTTGCTCCAAGGTGTAGAAGCTTTGCTCGCCTATTGTATCCAAGCCCCTGCCAACATGAGAGCACCTCAGAGAGTGGTGCGCTTGAAAGTTCTTTAATTGTTTTAAATTTCTTTAGAAACTCTTTGTACTTAGGAAGCACGCGCGCAACCTGTGTCTGCTGCAACATTATCTCAGACACCCAAATACGATATGGGTTTGTTGTATTTCTCCAAGGAAGATCTCTTCCTTCTTTTTTATAAAAACTCCAGACAAGCTTTTTAAACTTCTTTTGATCCATCTGCAGCAGGAACAATAAATAGTCCGAGGAAATATGCAATAAGTCCTGGGAAGATACCGGTAAAGATAGTTACCATCATGTATCCAAATCGAAAGATAACAGGATCCATATCTAGGTACTCTCCGATACCTCCAAACACTCCTGCAAATACTTTATTTGTTTTACTTCGTGTGAGTAGTTTCTTCATTGCGCTGAGTATAGCAAATAAAAAAGCCGCCACAAAGTGTGACGGCAAAGATCAGGCGGACTCAGAAGGAGATTTTTCCAGTTAAGGTACCAGCTCGTGAACTGCGCATTTCGACACGAGTATTAAATTAGGTGCGCTCTGGCTCGAACAGTCTTTCAGGACATTCCAATACTTCAGAATAGAAGCAAGTTAGTCTCAACAAAACTGTTGACGAGGCCGCTTAGGAACGTTCCCCTTGGGTCCTCCTGGGTTATCTCCTCCTGAGTCCGATACGATACTACCTTATTCTACCTCCCGGCGTCAACCCTTATGCCACCCTTGTGCAGCTTCTGGATAAATCTTTACGAGCGGATCTTCTGTAGTGTCGTACTTCCTTGCAGGAGCAATATCTCTTCCATATTCAATAGCTAGATACGTAAAATTAAACCAATCCTTCTTTGGAACTATCTCCATTAAGTCCTGTTCTATTTTCTCTGGAGTTTTATTATCTGTTAGATCAAATCGTATTGAAAACCTCTTTACATGCGTATCAACTGCAATCCCCTCTACAATTCCATATGCATTCCCCAAAACAACATTGGCCGTCTTCCTTCCAACACCAGGTATCTTTATCATCTCCTCTATTGTTTTAGGAATTTTCCCTCCAAACTCTTCTTTTACAACCTTTGCTCCTGCCAAGACATTCTTGGCTTTCATTTTATAAAACCCCGTTGACTTAATATCTTGCTCAAACTCTCTAATATCTGCATTCACATAATCATCAAGCTTCTTATATTTCTTAAAAAGCTTTTCAGTTACCTTATTCACCATCTTGTCAGTGCATTGCGCAGAGAGTGCAACAGCAACAACAAGCTCCCAATTATTTGAATAATTGAGCATCATTTCTGCCTTTGGGAAAAGACTTTTGAGTTTTTTTACAAGCTTTCCAGCTCTTACCTTTCGCTCTTTAAGCTTCTTTGGCTCCATTTTTCTGGATTTCCTTCGCTTCCTCAAGACGCTTCTCTTCTTTTTGTACCACCTTCTCAGCAACCTTTCGTTTTGTGTACAAATTCATAAGCGCAAAGATAAGCATGCTAGAAAATACAATTCCTAGAACGTTCACGAGATAAAGCGTGAATGCTCCTGAGATAACAGCAATATCAAGATTTGCTACTCCAATACCAATTGTTGCAAGCGGTGGAATAAGTGCCACTGATACTGCAATACCAGGAAGTGTTGCAGATAGCGCAGGTTGCGCTAGTGAGTATGAGACAGCAAGACCTGCCACAATAGCAACCCCAACATAAATAAGAGATGGCTCTGTTCGAAGAAGAATTTCGCTTGTAATAGGTGCAAACGGCGCAAAGATAAGTGTTGCGGCAGCGGCAGTAAGAATTGCGGCAGCTGATGCCTTGAGGAAGGTTGCAATGGATCGAGCGATGATTGGCCCATCAGACATAATTATTGAAAGAGAAATAGAAAGAATTGGAAATAGAATTGGAGCTAGAAGCATTGACCCAATTACAATTGCTGGGTTATTAGCAATAAGTCCAAGTGTTGCCATGAGTACGGAAAGCACAATAAAGAAGAAGAAGTCAAAATCTCCTGTACTCTCACGAATCAAAAGGTCTACTGCCTTTGTCTTGTCTGAGTCGTTGATTGTGCGCAAGTGCGCAATGAAGTTAAACACCATATATAGCGATTATATCATTTCTACCCCTCCTCTTTTCGCATCATTGGTGGGATAAGGTCTGTATACCGAGGAGACTCTTTGGGAATACGAATAATAAAGAGAGCGACAATAAGAAGAAGTGTTGAGAGAAGCGCAGAGAACATGCAGTACATACACACTGCTTCAATTACGAAGAATTGTAGGTACGTAAAGTACAGAGAGAACAAAAACCCAACTGCTGTTCCAAATACAAAGAAATGAGAGAGAGTTCGTGCTCGTACCATAAGCATGGTTGCTGCAAGTACAAAAATACCAAAGTAGAAAAGCACTCCCCATGAAGCAAGCGGTACTCCAAGCACTGTTGAGTATGGACTTGCAGCTACTGCATTACATCCATCTAACAAACTACAATTTAAAGGTGTTCCTGTTGTGTGCGCCTGCACCAAATAAAAGGTATTGGTAAGTCCAACAAACGCTAGAATAACTGCTGCCCATACAAGTCCTACGTACTTTTTCATATTAACTAATCCTATAGAAATTAATCTTCTTTCGCAAATCGAGGCTGACCCCCTTCATTTTCAATAAACATTGAAAGAGGTCTCGCCCAAATAAGCTCTCTATTATTTCTGTCTTGATAGATAACAAGCTCCTCAAGAGTCTCAGAGTGCCGCCCCACAAACAACACTTCATATTCTCCACCTTTATAGTGTCGATAATTCCCTAGCGGGAGTTTTTTTGCTGCATCTGAGTATACAAGCTCCCCCATAGACTATTTCTTCCAATCTTTAATAACGAGCCTCTTTCGCTTCTCGTCTACCTCAACAACAAGCTTCTGTCGGTCTCGCCACTTAAATTTACGCACCGCATCAATAGGAAGCGTTACGCTATAACTTGCCCCTCCTGCAATTTTAGTAAGTGCACGTATGTGCCGTTTTTCTAGTTCTCTTCGTGCCATATGAGAAGAGTGTATCACAAAACTACGTAATTAACTACGTAGTTTAAATTCTTTTATACCCACCGGGCACACCATTTTTAGACAAAACAATTTGCCAATCTTGTATAAATCGTGCTCTTGATGAGCCCTGCATCGTCTCTAAATAATACTTCCACATTCTGTAGAATCGCTCCCCATACTTATCTTTAAGTTTTGGCCATGCGGCATCAAAGTTCTCAAACCAAGCTTTTAATGTTGGCTCATAATCTGCACCAAAACTATACCAATCTTCCAACACAAAAAGGTCATCAATGGACTCTCCTATCTGCTGCACCGAAGGAAGCATTCCATTTGGGAAAATATATTTATCAAGCCAAGGTTCTCCGAGCTTATTTGTGTTATTTTCTCCAATAGTTTGAAGCACAAACAAACCATCATCACTGAGTACGTCGTGAACTTTTTGCATAAAGGTTCTAAAATTTTTATATCCTACAGCCTCAAACATCTCGACAGAAACCACATGATCAAATGTTCCTGTTAAGTCTCTATAGTCCATAAACTTGAAATCTACATTTAGGCCTTTTGTTACTTCTTCTGCTTTTTTCTTTTGTTCTTTTGAAAGAGTTATACCCGTAACTTTTGCTCCATAGTTCTCTGCCGCATGCTTTGCAAGACCTCCAAAACCAAATCCAATATCGAGAATATGATCTCCTTTCTTTAACTTCATCTTTTTACAAAGCAGATCCATCTTCTGCTCCTGTGCGTCATCTAGATTATCTACCCCATCCCATACAGCGCAGGTGTACACCATCCCCTTTCCAAGCATCGCTTCATACAGATCATTTCCTAGATCATAGTGATCTTCTGCAACTTTTGGTGCACGCGCTTTTGACTGCAGATTCATAAACATATTTCCCAAAATACTTAGGAGAGGTCGTTTGTTTGCCTCTTTATGAATATTTGACTTCAATATTCTGTAAATAAGTTCGTTGAGGTCATCGCAATCCCACCAACCATCCATATACGATTCACCAAGCGCTAGTGAGCCTCCTCTTAAAACACGTCCATAGAAACGCTCATCATGAACCTGTATATCCCAAGCTCTATCTCCATTAAATTGAATGTCCGCTTTCTGCACGAACTCTGTTAGGACCTTTTTAGCAATATTCATTGCAGAAAGTATACCAAACTTCTTTGCTGCCCGTTCAATGCCATTATTCGAACTTTAGCGCGGGGATTTGCTCAAAAGAAAAATGATCACACGATGGACACATAACAAGATCTTGTTTTTAGTGTAGAATGTACTCAGATGGAGACGAAGGTACGCCATGCGTCTCCGGCCTAAATGTTCTTTCAAAGAAAATAATTCCTTCTCGTCCTTGAGAAGGCAAGATCACTAAGGGCTTCTCTCCATCTGGAGGGAAGCCCATTTTCATATTTACTATTACAAGATATCTGCTCCACAGAGTAAAAATGACCACGCCAACGATAACTAAGCCGCTCCGCACAACCATTTACAAATTGGATATTTATGCTTTAATTCAATTAGTTAACGGTTGGAGGTAACCATGGCCAACTTTGGCTCTTTGATCAAGAAAGCATGGGATGAACAAAATCCCTGGATGGTGGCATCAGTTGCTGCAGTCTACTTATCAGCCTTCTGGAGTCTTCTCTATTGGCTCGCATTTTATGCGCCAAGAGGTTCCTAAGGCTGATATAAAAGCCCTTCGAAAGGTCGCGCCTGGCGCGGCCTTTTTCTTTTCAGAACAAAACACCCCACTAGGGACAGCGAACCTGAACACACGGCTTTAAGCCGTATTCTCAGGCCTCCTTCACCGTGTTCTCCAAATACTCAAAAGCACGAACTTTTGGTCGCGCTTTTGAGTGCATGATTATGCGGTTTTTGGTGGGACGGCTTGTGCCGTCCCTACTAGCTGCCCGGCAGGGAATCGAACCCCGATTTTTGGTACCAGAAACCAACGTCCTACCGTTAGACGACCAGGCAAGTTCCCGTAGGATAGTCTAAAAATCAATATATTTCAAACAAAAAGGCACATCATTTGCGATGTGCCTTGAGTAGATCATACGACCTGAGAAGCAGGGACACTTTCGAACCCTCTTCTTTGGCTCCGGGGATCCCAGTTAGGCTCATTTACCTTATGTCCCTTCTCATACACAGCCCGACAGGCATGCAGATCAGAAGGAGACATTCCTTGAACCTTCTTCATGGGAAGTTCGGCGCTCATTTCCGTAAGACGGAAATGCGTGAGAACTGCCTCATACCCTTCTTGGGTGAGATTCTTGCCTTCCCAGCGACAACCGACTTTCTCTGAAACACTCCAACCAGGAAGATTGTTGTGCTCCCAGTCAGCCTGAACTTGTCCGCACTCATCGATATTCACCGAATAGCACGCCTTTTCTTCTGTAAGTAGGGACACTTTCTTCCTCCCTGGCTATTGAGCTTAAGTGCTCCTAACCTGAAGATATTCCTGAAACAGGAAACTGTCAACTAAGACTTAAGATATTTCTGTACTGCAAGGAAACTTGAGATGACACCAAGTACTACTCCTGCAGCAAGAAGCATGATGAATATGAACCCAAAGTTTGAAGTGTAATACTCAAATAGATTTACTCCCCCAAGCCATTCTTGTGTATATTCGGCAAAATAGAATGTAACCGGATAGAAGAAAATGATTGTAATAATTGTTGCAGCAACTCCATAGAGAACTCCTTCGATAATGAATGGCCCACGCACGTACATATTTGAAGCACCTACAAGACGCATAACTTTAATCTCTTCTCGTGCTGAATAGATGGCAAGGCGGATAGTATTAAAGGCAATAATGATTGAAGCTGCAATGAAAACAAGGGCAAGAAGTATTCCTATTCTTTCTACTGCATCGGTAATACCATTGAGACGCTCGATAACGATCTTATTTTGGAAATAATTAACATCATCAATAATTGAAACTCCTCCTGCCCCAAGAACTGGGTCTGTATCTAGAAATGCTGCAATGCTCTCATACTGAGATGGTTCTACAGCTTTAATGGCAAGAGAAGCACCAAGTGGGTTCTCCCCAAGCTCATCAAGAGCCTGAAGTGTTAGCTGATCATCTTTATGTCGCTCTCTAAACTGAGCCAGAGCATCTTCCCTTGTTGTATATGTCACATATGAGACCTCAGGAAGGTCTTCTACCTGGTCTTTAAACTCAAGAATTTCAATCTCTGGAGCATCTACTACAAAATACACATTCACATCCACCTTATCTCGCACTTGATCAAGCACATTCGTAAGGGTGGCGCTCATAAACATAACTGACCCAATGATCATCAGAGTCACAGTCATAATCAGCACTGTCGCAAATGAAATAAAGCTATTACGGAAAAAGCTTGTGAGTCCTGCTTTGCAAATTCGTTTTAGGTTTGTAAGAAACATGATTACAAAATATACCTTCCCTGCTTATCATCTCGAACGATCTTTCCATTCTCCATGGTGATCACTCGACGCCCTACTGCATCTACAACTCCCTTGTTGTGTGTTGTAAGAATGACAGTAGTACCAAGCTCATTAATCTTCTCCAAGATCTGCATGATTTCATGCGTATTAATTGGATCTAGATTTCCTGTTGGCTCATCAGCAATAATAACATCAGGCTGATTAATGATTGCGCGACCAATGGCAACACGCTGTCTTTCTCCACCAGAGAGTTCATGCGGGAAGTGATCCCCTTTGTCTCCAAGACCTACAAGATCAAGAATGTGAGGCACATCAGATGCAATCTCTGCGTCAGTTCTCCCTGCTGCTTCCATAGCAAAAGCAATATTTTCGTATGTAGTTTTATTATCTATCAGACGGAAATCCTGGAACACTGTACCCATTCGCTTTCGATAATTATGCAGCTCCCCCCGAGGAAGTTCATTTACACAAGTAGACTCAAAGAAAACACTTCCTTCACTTGGAGACTCTTCTGCCAAAAGCATGCGAAGGAGCGTTGTTTTTCCAGCTCCTGACTGCCCCACAATAGAAACAAACTCTTTAGGTCCAATAGAGAGCGTAATATCTTCTACGGCAGTGGCACCTTTGCCGTATTTTTTTGTTACCTTATCAAAATAGATCATGGCTGTTTTCCTCTATTCTACTGCCTCTCCTTCATTGCGTCTATAAAACTATCCAGGTCTCCTCCAAGAACTTTCTCTGGGTCACGAATTTCAAGATCAGTTCTATGATCTTTTACTAATTTATATGGATGTAATACGTATGAGCGTATCTGATTCCCCCACTCAATAGAAGTGTCTTTTGCAGTAGAGAGGTCACGGAGCTCGCTCTTTTGTTCTTCTTCCATCTTTTTTGCAAGTTTTCCTCGAAGGAGCGTCATGGCTTTTTCTCTATTTGCCTGCTGAGATCTCTCATTTGAAGCATGCACTGAAATACCTGTGGGGATGTGTGTTATCCGCACAGCTGTTTCTCTTTTATTTACATTTTGCCCTCCTGCTCCCCCGCTTCGTGCAAAAGATAGTTCAATATCATCTGACGGAATAGAAAGTTCTGCATTCTCCTTAATAACAGGAAGCACCTCAATGAGGGCAAAGGATGTTTGTCTTTTTCCTGCTGCATTAAATGGAGAAAGTCTTACAAGCCTGTGTACACCAATCTCATGTTTGAGCGCTCCATATACATTCTTTCCAGAGATTTCTATCGTTGCATTTCGATACCCATCTAAATCATTTGGTGTTGTGTCGATAGTAAATACATCCCAACCTTTATTGCCCGCATATGATTGATACATACGAAGAAGCATTCCTGCAAAATCTTCTGCATCATCTCCCCCTGCTCCTGCAAGAACTGAGAGTACCGCTCCTCCACGGTCATATTTCCCAACACCATCTGCCTGATCTTTTAGCTCTTGCAGCTCTTTAATCATTGCTTGTGCTTTAGCACTATCATTCCAAAAAGAAGGCTCTAACATTGCCTCTTCTATTTCTTTTACGCGATCCATTTTCTTGAGTATAACAAATTAGAGCCACCGCGCGGAATTGAACCGCGGACCTCATCCTTACCATGGATGCGCTCTAACCAACTGAGCTACGGTGGCGAAGTTACAAGATAGTATCAAAGTTCCGGAATGAGCTCTAGGACTTCTTCATAGCTCTCTACAGCATGAACTCCTTCTGGAGCTTCTCCCTCTTCATTATATTTTCCGTGCCTAAACCAAATAGTTTTTGCGCCAAATTCTTTTCCAAGAGCAACTTCACTGTCCCTTCTGTCTCCTATCATCACAACCTCTTCTACCGAAGTTCCATACTCTTCTAATATTTTTTTAAAATAGATTACTTTTTCTGCATCAGACTCTGCTACATACATATTGTCTATAACTTCAGTTAATCCAATTTGATGAATCTTAGATCGTTGATATACAAAATCTCCTTTTGTTAGAACAACAATAGGAACACTTTGTGCGACAAGCACTTTGAACACCTTTGCAGCATCAGGAAAGAGCTCAAGCTCTCCTATTTTATTTTCATCTCCCTCAAGCATATCTGTGTCACACAGCGTATTATCTAAATCTGTTACCCAAAGCTTCATGATTGTATATATTCTACTATTGCTTCTGCTGTCTTCTCTGAATTATGCCTGGCAACATCCGCACGACTCATAAAGTTTTTTACCACAGTTTTTCGTGCATACTTTTCTATTTCTTCTGGAATCAAAGCAAGCATCTCTTTATTTTGTTCTTTATAGCGATCAAGAAGATCTTTTTCTAGCTCTCCCTCATTTACAAAAGCTACATCAAATTTTTCTTTGCCAATATACGAAAGTAGTGTTTTTGCATACTCATGCACTCCCATGCCATGAGTCTCTCCCCACTTACTCATAATATTTGCTACAAAAATAAGTTTTGCATTACTTTCTTTAATAGCATCCTTAAATCCATCAACAAGCACATTTGCAATTATTGAGGTATAGAGATCTCCTGGCCCAAAGATAATATAATCTGCCTCTTTTATTGCTTCCTTTGCTTCTTTATTTAGAGTGGCTTCTGGCTCAAGCCACGCTTTTGTTATTTTTACACTTCCATCATGCTCTGGGTTGTCAATATTTGCCTCTTCTTTTATCACCTCTCCACTCTCAAGACCAACACAAAGGTGTGCATCATCTAGAGAAACTGGAAGTACCCTCCCTTTTATTGAAAAGAGCTTTGCAATTTCTTTTATTCCTTCTACCTTATCTTTTGTTACGCGCTCTGCGGCAAGAAGAAAAAGATTTCCAAAGCTGTGATTGTGCAGACTTGAACCAGGAGATTCAAAACGAACCTGGAAGAGTTCACGCAAAAATTGATCTCCACGATCTGGAGCAAGTGCCACAAGGGCCCTTCTTACATCTCCTCCGGGCAAGGTCCCGAATTCATCCCGAAGTACTCCCGTACTTCCTCCTGAGTCGAAGGTTGTAACAACAGAGGCAAGATCAAGATCGTAGTGCTTAAGTCCAGACAGAAGGTTGAAGCTTCCTGTTCCTCCTCCAATTGTTACCACTTTCTTCATATCAGTTAATCAAAACATATATAACAAAAGTCGGCCATATATGACCGACTTTTGCGCTCTGCGCGAGCGACGAGACTCGAACTCGCAACCTCTCGCGTGACAGGCGAGTGCTCTAACCAGTTGAGCTACGCCCGCAGTACAAACTGCACTGCAGTTGCCATACCTTACCGGTTTTTTACTGTTACGGCAAGGGTTTAATCGTGTGTCGAGGGTGGGAATTGAACCCACGACCTCAGCTTTATGAGTGCTGCGCTCTAACCAACTGAGCTACCCCGACAAGTGTGGCGATATTAGCATAATTTTCTCATATATACACCCATATAAAAGTGCTTATATCTGTCTGCTACCATATACATATGTAGGTTTTATCCTAACTGCCTACGAACACTTATATGGATTTAACACTTCTTCTAACTCAAATAATTGGAGTTTATCTTCTTGTTGCAGGTCTTTCAGGACTTTTCTACCCTGATCGGATGCAAAAAGCCATGGCGGAGATGACACGAAGCTATCTTCTACCCTACTTTGATGGTGCATTAGCACTTCTGCTTGGACTTCTGCTTGTGCTTAACCACAATATCTGGGATTCAGCTGCAGAGATTATCATCTCTCTATTTGGATGGATTGCACTTGTGGAGGGACTTGCGCTTATGCTGCTACCTCATGGATTCATCATGGGAATTGCAAAGAAAATGGTTTCAAAGCAAGCAGCTACAGGATGGAGCATTATTGCTATTCTTTTGGGAGCATATCTTGCATACATGGGATTCCTTGTATAAAAGAATTTTTCTCCAAAACAAAAACCCGCATATGCGGGTTTTTGTTTTAACTTGTTGCGGGATCCGGATTCGAACCGGAGTCTGGAGGTTATGAGCCTCCCGAGGTACCACTCCTCCATCCCGCGGTGTGGCGACAACTATACCAAAAATGGGTTATTTTTCAATACTAATCAAAATGAAACTCGTCAAATACTTGCTCAAACCACCTCATTGCCTGACGGGCTTCTCGCTCTGTTAGAACAAATTCTTGCCCCTTATGTGCAATCTCATTACGCACTTTGTGTGCTGCCCACGCATATTGAAGCGTAGAGAAATCAGAAGGCTCAACGGCTTTTAGTTTTTCTCCAACTGTATCTCCATCATACCCCTGCACAGTTAGCATATCGTCGAGCATGATATCTGCTTCAAGGATTGCCTGTCGCCAATTTGATTCCCCACCTCGGTCATAGAGTGCTTCGATCTTCTTCCACCTACTTTGTTCTACTTCATACTCCTCATCAGGAACGATAACAGCATCTTCAAAGAATTTATCGTCTGCTTTGCGAACCTGCCACAACCTATATGCTGAATAAATGAAAATTGTAAGGAGGATAAGGGTTACGAACGTAGCAAAAAATGTAAATACGTTCCAAATTGTTACAAGCTGTCTGTAGAATTCACTCGCAAAGAATTCCTCCTCTCCTACAAGGTTACCTCCATTTATAAGGAAGCTATATATCAAATAGAATATGTACTCTACATTTAAGTAGTTTTGCATTACCTACTTAGTATACTCTTCTCCGGTTACATCGCTTCCAATTGTAAACAATCGCTCTTCACCAAAGTGTGGCGCCACAAACTGAATACCTACAGGCAGTTTTACTCCATCTCGATCCACTTCTCCCATTGGCACTGAAATTCCAGGGTTTCCTGTTAGGTTTGCAGGAACAGTAAAGATATCTTGTGCATACATGGCAAGAGGATCGCTCTTCTCTCCAAATTTAAATGCTGGTGTTGCGGTACTTGGAGTTGCAAGAACATCTACTTTCTCAAAAATCTCTCGAAGTTCTGCTCGCATTACCTCCCGAGCTCGCTCTGCAGAGTTGTAGTACGCATCAATATATCCAGATGAAAGTACATATGTTCCAAGCAAGATACGCCTACGCACCTCTTCTCCAAATCCTTCTGTTCGAGTTTTGCTAAATGATTCATTGAAATCCTTTCCTTCTACTCTTGGCCCAAATCGAACTCCATCATAACGAGCTAGGTTTGTTGAAGCTTCAGCTGGCATAACAATGTAGTACACAGGGATTCCATACTTTGCAGTCTCAAACTTCACATCAACAACCTCATGCCCCTGCTCTTTGAGTTTTTCAAGTGAAGCTTCAAAGTGATTTAGCACATCCTCATCAACCCCCTCCTTCATAAGATCTCGTGGTACTCCAATCTTCATCTTCTTTGAAGTTTCTACCTCCTTCCCACTCTGTGAAGTTGAATCTTTTGGATCAAGCCCTTTTATTGCATCAAAAACAATTTTTGCATCCTCTACATTTGTGGTTAATGGCCCAATCTGATCAAGTGACGATCCCATGGCCATAAGTCCATACCGAGAAACTGCTCCATACGTTGGCTTAAGTCCTACAATTCCACAAAAACTTGCAGGCTGTCTAATAGATCCCCCAGTGTCTGACCCAAGTGCAACAGGCACAATATCAAGACCAACTGCTGCAGCTGATCCGCCAGAGGACCCTCCTGGCACTCGAGTATCGTCTATCGGATTTAATGTCTTTTGGTAGGCAGAGTGTTCTGTTGAAGAGCCCATGGCAAACTCATCCATATTTGTTCGCCCAACAAGTACTGCTCCCTGTTCTTTAAGTTTTGCAATAACAGTAGCGTCATATGGCGCTACATACCCATCAAGAATCTTTGACGCAGATGTTGCAACATGACCCTTCACGAGCATGTTGTCCTTTACAGCAATAGGGATTCCACAGAGCGCTGGAGCCTCTTCTCCTTTCTCATCTAGAAGCTTCTGAGCATATTCAGCCTGCTCTTTTGTATCATCATACAGCTCAAGGAATGCTCCATATGACTCCTTTGCTTTAGCATTTTGCAGTGCAGCATTTACAACCTCCTCAACTGAGAGTTCTTTTGAGAGAAGCTTTGCCCGAATGTCACTTATGCTAGTCATTTGAAATAATTTTAGGAACTACAATATTCTTTCCCTTTGCAGTTGCTGCGGTTTTAAGGAGGTCGTCCGTGAAGAGGCCACCTTCATGCGGCTCTCCATCCTCTCGCATAATGTTTTTGTGCTCAATTACAGGTTTTGCATCTCCTGAGATCTCCTGTACCTGAGATACAAAATCTACAATGTCAGACATTTCCTTTGCTAGAGTCTCTGTCTCTTCCTGCGAAACATTGATTCGGGCAAGCTCTGCGAGTTTTTCTACGTCTCCTTTATCTACCATATGGCGCTATGCTAGCACGTTAGAGCATTTCTTTAAATTCCTCTTCAGATAAAATGGCTATACCAAGCGACTGGGCCTCATCTTTTTTGCTTCCTGGATTCTCTCCCACAACTACAAAGTCAGTCTTTTTTGATACTGAAGAGCCAATGCTTCCTCCACGTGCACGAATTTCTTGCTTTGCTCCATCACGAGTCATAGACGTTAGTGTACCGGTAAGGACAAATGTTTTTAGAGAGAACACCCCGCTTCCTCCTCCATAATATGTATTAGTTAGTGAGACATGCTTTAGCAGTCGATCAATCTGTTTTCTCTCCTCAGCATTTTTTAAGAACGTTATGATTTCTTCCTCAACAACACTTCCAAGCCCATAAATAGATGAGAGATTCTCTGTTGCAAGCAAGTCATCCATAGACTCAAAATGTCGAGCAAGCAGTATTGCTGTTTCCTCTCCCACATGGGGAATAGAAAGTCCAACAAGCAACCTCTCAAATGGAACGTTCTTTCTTTCATTAATTGCATCAATTAAATTCTGTGCGGACTTTTCTTTCATTCCTGGAAGCTCTTCTACTTCATCAGTGGTTAGCTCAAAAATATCTGCAGCATCAGATATAAGCTCATGGCGCATAAGAAGCTCTATCTTCTTTTGTCCAAGACCATCAATATCAAGTGCATGCTTTCCTGCAAAGTGCGCGAGTCTTCTGGCTTGCTGCTCAAAACTTCCAAGCTCAACACATCTGTATGCTGCCTCTCCTGGTACACGCTCCACACTTCCATCTCCTCCACAAAGCGGTGTCTTCTTTGGGAAAGAATATTTCTTTTCTTTTCCTGTACGAAATTCATCCAAGACAGAAACAATCTCAGGGATGATATCTCCTGCTTTTTGAATAATTACCGTATCTCCAATTCGAATATCTTTCTCTTTAATAAAATCTTCATTGTGCAGCGTTGCTCTTGCAACTATCGTTCCTGCAACAGCAACAGGGTCCATGTGTGCAACTGGAGTTAATACTCCTGTTCTTCCAACCTGGAGAGTTATGTCCCTGATAACCGTTGTTACCTGCTCTGCAGGAAACTTAAAGGCAATAGCATAACGAGGCCCTTTTCCGGTATATCCCAAAATCTCCTGAAGACTTCTCTCATTTACCTTCACCACAATTCCATCAACAAGATAATCTTCCTTTTCGGATTTCTCCTGCCATTTCTTCCAATATGTAATTACCTCTTCAATTGTCTTCATTCCCTTGAAGTGTGGATTTGTCTTAAATCCAAGCTCTTTAAGATACGTGATCTCTTCTTCTTGAGTTTTTGGAACTCCCTCCTCACCTTTTGCTAAATCATATACAAAAATGTCTAATGGTCGCTGGGCTGCAACGTTTGAATCAAGCTGCCTGATAGATCCCGCAGCTGCATTTCTTGGGTTTGCAAAGAGCGATTCTCCCTCTTTTTCTCTTTTCTTATTTAATACATCAAACCCTTTCTTTCCCATCCAAATCTCTCCTTCAACAACACAGTCGATAGGACGAGTTAGTTCCTGCGGAATAGTTTTAATTGTATTTATATTGTGCGTTACGTCCTCCCCCACACTTCCGTCTCCTCTGGTAGCTGCAGTTACAAGCTTTCCTTTCTTGTACGTTAAAACAATCTTGAGTCCATCAATCTTAAGCTCACATGTGTAAGTTGGAATCTCTTCGAGCCCTCGCTTCACCCTCTCATCAAATGCTTTAATCTCTTCTTCTGTAAATGCATCATTGAAAGACCATTGTGGGATTTCATGTTTTATCTTTTGGAAAGATTCAAGAACTTTCCCTGCGATCTTTTGTGTTGGCGAGTCAACTTCTTTAAGCTCTGGAAACTTTTCTTCAAGTTCAGATAATTCATGCTTGAGAGAATCAAGTGCTTCAGGAGAAATTGGAGATTCATCTTTCTCATGATAAAGATTCCGATATTTATTTATCGTCTCACGCAGCAGTACTGCTCGTTCCTTTGCCTCCTCTATCATCATAGACCACTGTATATCACACGAAGCCCTCTCTCGGTACGCCTTGGATCAGTATCAGTGCAGGTGTTGTACCCCAGAGACCTAATAACTGTTCTTTGAGTACTTGTGTATTTATTTACCTCAATTTTTGTACAGAGTCCTCCTGTATCAAGCCACCACTCCCATGAATATACTCCTGATCCCGCAGTCCTGTTTACTGGAACATTTTGTCCTGCGCAATTTACATTGAGTCCTCCAGGACCTGTTGTTGTAAATGACTCTTGAGACTGGTCATAATAAAGTGCGCACTCAAGACCAGTGTCTGCTGCATAGAATGCAATTTGTGAATCTCGTGCTGAAGCTGAAAGAAGAAGCTCCTTAAACGTTAGGTTGAAAATTGAAAATCCAATAGCAAGCATGAGAGACCCTACCAGTACGGCAATGAAAAGCGTGAATCCTTTTTGTGTGTTTTTCATCATAGCCAATTAAATAAACGTTCCTCCACCGTTACGTTCCTCGTTACCCCTCTTTGTGTCCAACGAACCTCAACATCAACCAACACCTCATGTGCTTGGATTTGTGTAATTGAAATAGTTCGAACATACCTTGTATCTGTACCATTTTGATACCCAAACAATCCTGTAGAGCTCTGCCGCAGAAACGGACATGTTCCAGAACATGATGTAATTGTAGGATATGTTGCAACAGAGCTGTCGATAGTACAGTTTCCACCAACACACGGACCTAGGTCCTGCAGCCAATTTGCCTCATTTGAGAGGTAGTTATGGTCTCGAACACTTCGCACATACTCAATTCCTTCTTGGGCCAAGAATGATGCAGTTGTTCTGTCTCGCGCTGTAGCAGCTGAGGTAAAACTTTGCTGAGCAATAAAGAGCGGCCCGGTAATAGAAAGTGTCAAAACAAAGATCGCTACGAGCGTTTCAACCAATGTAAATCCTTGTGTGCTTTGATATCTCATACTATAGGTCAATTATTCTCTGTGTTACCGTCGACTGAATTGAAAAGTCAGAAGTCTCCTCTCCACTCTCTGCAGTCCCAGAGAGCGCAATCATCACACGAGGCTGAAACTGATCTGATCCTGATGCACCAAAGACAAAGAAGTTGAATTCTTCAATATCTACATTGGTAGAGGTAATCTCGATCCAGCCAAGAGAAGATCCTTCTGCAATAGGCACAAGCTGCCTTTCGATGAATCCTCGACCTCCAACTTGACGGTGTCGATACCGCACTCGATATTCTTCATTGTTTATTACCGCATTTAGCTGCAGACGATTGCTCCCACTTGCACAATCACTCCCCACAGAGAAATTACATCCGTAGGAATATCCTGTACGAATTGTTCGCGCCATACTCTCAAGTGAGAAATTCAGATCAGTAATCACACTATTTAGCGCCTGAGCTCTTTTATTCTCTGACACAAGCGTAAAGAGCGCACTCATTCCAACCAACATAACTACACTAAAGAGTGCAACTGACACCATCATCTCAATCAATGTAAACCCTCTTACGGAATCTGACATGTTGTTTCAATAGATACTTGCCCTGTTGGCCTAACCCTTACACACCGAGTAGCGTTCCCGTCTTGAGATCTCAGGATAATAAGTGCTGACTCATAGAGACTTGTTCCTCCTCCTGTTCTTCCCACGATAACCGCATCAGGATTGGGGCGCCTAAACTGGACAGAAAGATCGAGCAGTGATCCTGGAGTGCTGATACCTGTACTACACGTTGCTGCTCCTGCTCTAATTCCGCAGAATCGATCAATGAAGTTTCCTCGTGTAATTGTCGTTGTCTCTACAATCTCTGTATCATTAGTAAATCGCTCATCATCATTTAAATCGGCGTACAAAACGTACTCTGTTCTATTTGCTGGATCGTATTCAAAGTGCACTCCATAGAGAAAGTCCTCAGTTGCTCCAATACGCGCAGATCCCTCAAACTCTCTTACCGAAATACCAAATACCTGTGCCTGCCGCACTGAAAGTCCTACCTCATAAGCAAGGTTCGTAAGGGCAAGCGTTTCATTAAATTGATTGTGCTGCACGAGCGCTACACTCGTAATCACAATAATAATTCCCATTGAAACGAGAAGCTCAACAAGAGTAAACCCCTTCTTTAGAAGAAGACCGATGGTAGAAGGTTTAGTTGTAGTAGATACGCGCATAAAAATCCAATAGCGAGATATGGCGCAAAAGGCACCTCATTACTCATTGTACGGCGCTTTCCATAAATCACCAACAGAGCTACTGAAATAACTGCACCGATCCAAAATGAGAGCATAAAGCCAGTTATAGCAAGTGGATATCCAACAAAAAGAGCAAGTGCGAGTACCAATTTCGCATCTCCAAACCCCATTGCCCTCCCTTTTGAAAAGAGCCAAATAAGACCAAAAAATAGGGCCATAGCAGAAGCTGCTATTGGCGTGTAAATATCTCCTGAGATATATGCCATTGCCCCTCCAACTACAATAAGTGGGTATACCAATACATTTGGAATAATGGTGTGGCGCAAATCGTAAATAACGATACTGCTAAGGAGCGTAAGGAAGATGAGAGATAAAACTAATTCAATACCAAACCCATGTATATAAAACGCAGCACCAAATAATGCGGCTAATACTATCTCTGCAAGAAAATGAGATACTCCTATCTTACTCCCACACATCTGACACCTGCCACGCAATACAAGAAACGAAACAATTGGAATAAGTGTAAAGGGAGATAATTCCTCTGCGCATGAATCACACTTAGAGCGTCCAGTTAAAATCTGTCGCCCACTGTTTAACCTATAGGCAACAACATTTGCAAAGCTTCCAACAATTGCACCGAGCGCAATAATTGCTATGTAGTACGAGATCATCATGGAATCAATCGAGATGTGTCGTAGCAGTGATATCGAAACTCTCTTCTACACCCACTTGTGTCTGTCCCATTAATACCTGTTCGTACTGCGTCACTATCTGAGAGAAGTGCTGCTGCAGTACTTGATTCAAGATTTACACCTAGATAGTAACGACTTCCGTCTCGAGTTGTTTTATAGATAAATGGCTCATTAAGCCTTGGGTCCTCTGGGACTTCAGATAGGTATGCTTGAGCAACAAGCGTCTCAAGCGTCACAGGGTAAATAGCATGATCTTCTGCATAGCGTTGAAGAGCACGACTTACATCAGCAACCTCAATAATTCGCTTACTGTCCCTTGCTTCAATTCGAGCATTCACCAAAGATGTAAGTGAAATAGAAGAAAGCAGACCTACAGCCGCTAAGATAACCAGAAGTTCCATAAGAGTAAAACCTCGCATATACCCCCTATCATACAACACTCAAAAACGCCCCGTAAGGAGCGTTTTCGAATAGCTTAGAAAAGTTACCCTATGACGCAGGACAACTTGTGTTTCCAGCTGTTAGGTTTGTAGTTCGCTCTCCTCTAAATCCAGTAGAGTCAACACAGAAGAATGTGCTGGCAGTTCCTGGAAGCGGTGATGAGATTGCGTATGCGCTAGCACTAGCTCCACATACTACAGACCCAGCTGCGTTTCGAGACTCAACCTCAGTAACTGCGTTTGCAATTGCTGTGTCGTCCTCAAATAGACTTGCTGCGGTCTCACCTGTACAAGCATCGATTGCTCCTCCAGCGTACGTACTGCTGTTACTGTCGTAGTAAAGCTCAGCCTGTACAGCTACAGTCGCAAGGTTTGCCTTAATGTTAGCGTCAGCTCCTCGGCTTCGTGCTGTATTAAGTGAAGCAAGTACCACTGATGAGAGAATTCCGATGATCGCGATCACCACAAGCAACTCAATCAAGGTAAAACCTCGTTTTGTATTCATTGTCATATCTGTTGTTTGTTCGTTACCGATAATTCCCTATAAAAAAAGGGTCCGGACCCTCTTATTGTACGGCCCAGACCCTTGGTAGTTTTTATTTCGTGTGGATAAACCTACACAGCACCTGAAGAAATATTGTAAATCGGGATAAGCACGGCACCGAGAAGCACTCCTACACCAAGCGCCAAAGTCACAATCATGGCAGGCTCAATAAGATCCACGAGCGTATCTACCGCATTAGATACCTCTCGCCTATAAAACTTAGAAAGTGTTGTGAGGATATTTCCAAGCTCTCCAGTCTCCTCTCCCACTCGAATCATAGCGGTCATAATTGACGGAATTTGTGGGTGCTTTCCAATAGCATCAGCAATTGATGATCCCCCACGAATCTCTTCTGCAGAATTTAGAAGAATCTTTTCATACACTCTGTTATCTACTACCGTAGCGGTAATCTCCACCGCCTCTACAACGGCAATACCAGAGAGAAGCATAGTAGATAGGTTATCTGCCATTCGAGAAAGATAGAGTTTCTGGTAGAGGTTTCCAAGATATGGAGCGGCAAGCTTTATCTCATCCAAGATATATGACCCCTGGTTTGTTGACATATATCGGTAGAAGAAGAATCCTCCAATCGCAAGACCAATCAACAAGAAGAATCCATAATTAATGAAGAACTCTGAAAGTCCAATAACCAATTTTGTGTACAAAGGAATCTCCTGACCTGAATCGATAAGGATTGCACTAATACGTGGAATCACCATCGTAAGCATCAGGATCATCACCACAACGAATGTGCTAATAACGAATGCAGGATAAATCAGAGCATTCTGTGCTTTATTCTGTACCTCATAGGTTCGATCAAGATAGTCAGCCAGGAAGGTGAATGTTTCAGACAATCGTCCTGCCTCTTCTCCTGCCTTTACCATGTTTGCGTAGAATTTAGAGAAAACCTTTGGATGTTTTGTCATCGCCTTTGAGATAGGGTTTCCTCCTTGAATATCATCTGCAACTGAAGTTAGAATCTTCGCAAGCTTTGGATTCTCCACCACCGTAGCCAAAAGACGAAATACTCGAAGCGCTGACACTTGTGCCTCAAAAAGTGTTGAGATCTGGCGAGACAAAATAACAATGTCTCGATTTGATACTCCACTGAAAATATCGATTTCAAATGAAAGGATTCCTCCTTGCTCTGCAGGAGAAATAGAAGAAACAATAAGGTTTCGACGCTGTAGCGCTGTTACCGCAACATCCATTGAAAGAGCGTCGATTGTTCCCTCTCGCTCGTTTCCTTCCTGATCTAGGGCTTTATATACAAACAACATATTACAGGTATCGCTCAAACACTCTTGGATCGAGTGCTCGCTCGTATGCGTGCTCTACGGTAATCTCTCCCTTTTGCACAAGCTCTGCAAGAGATCGGTCCATATCCACCATTCCATCCTGCGTTCCTGTCTGGATGATGGTATTAATTTCGTGCGTTCGTCCCTCTCGAATAAGGTTTGCTACCGCCGCATTATTGATAAGCACCTCATATGCTGGGATTCGTCCTCCTGAGATTCGAGGTACAAGCCGCTGAGAGAAAATACCAGCAAGAGACCCCGCAAGCTGAATTCGCACCTGGTCCTGCTGACTTGCTGGGAACGAATCGATAATTCGATCAATTGTCTGTGCCGCATTGTTTGTGTGAAGTGTTGAAAGTACGAGGTGCCCTGTCTCAGCTGCAGTTACGGCAGATGAAATAGTTTCGTATGCCCGCATCTCTCCCACCATCATTACGTCTACATCCTGACGGAATGCTGCGCGAAGTGCCTCGTGGAAACTTGGTGCATCAATTCCAACCTCTCGTTGCTCGATAAGAGATTTCTTTGGCTGGAAAATATACTCAATAGGATCCTCAATCGTTACGATGTGCTCAGCCCTTGTTAGGTTGATCATCTCAATCATGGCAGCAAGTGTTGTTGACTTACCTTGCCCCACCGGCCCTACCACCAAAAAGAATCCCTGCTTCCTTTGTGCAAAGGTTTCAAGAATTGGAGGAAGTCCAAGACTTTGAATAGATTGAATTTGTTTTGGAATCAGACGAAGTGCAATAGCAATACTTCCATGCTGATAGAATCCGTTTCCTCGAAAACGCCCAACATCTCCAAAGCTGTATGAAAAATCAATTGACTGCTCCTTTTGGAATCGTGGGTATCGCCCCTCTCCCACAAGCTCCTTAAGGAAGACTTCAGTATCTTCTGCTGTTAACTTATCTTTTTGGAAAAGAGGAATGAGTGAACCTGACACCCTGATGGTTGGATGATTTCCAACAGAAAGATGAAGGTCTGATCCACCTTCGTCGACAACGGTTTGTAGTAGTTGTTGTAAATCTTGTACAGTCGCCATATTACGCAGTTTCTTCTCCTCTTAAAATCTTCCCTGTCCGCTCAAGCACCTCAGACGGGATAGCACTCGCCTTGATAATGTATCCTGCAGCTCCAAGCTTCTTTGCTCGCTCCACATCACTGTCCTGTCCCTGATTTGAAAGAATAATAACCTTTGTTTTTGGAGCTAAATTCTCTCGATTAATTGCCTCGAGCACAGCAAATCCATCCACCTCAGGCATAACAACATCAAGAAGAATTGCATCAGGCGGAGTTCCTTCTCGAAGCTTTGTAAGCACATCATTTCCTCCCTGACATGCTGTTACGTCCATCCCTGCACTCTTAAACTTCATTGAGTACATATCCAAAAGGAATCGATCGTCATCAACCAAGTAGATTTTGTATTTTTTTGCAGGTTCCGCCATATTAGTCTTCAACAAGGAATTCTCCGCCCAAAGTATTCACCTCCTCAAACGGAACTGTTCCCTCTAGTGCCTTAATAATAGCATCCTCCTTCATAGTGAGCATTCCTTTTGCACGGGCAGCTGTAAACACTTTGTCCTCTACTGGATCGTTCAAGATCACCTGCTCAAGATCGTCATCAACCCGAAGCAATTCAAATACTCCAAGACGTCCTCGTGTACCATTTGGACAATCAGGACCCGGCGCAACTCCATACATAAACTTCTTATCTGGAATGTATTTTGTTCGATACTCCTCTGGAAGATCCTCAAACTGCTTATCAAGCATAATCTTAAGACCTCCCTCAATTGGGATCTTTCTTCCAGCTCCTTCACACATCTTTCGCACGAGTCGCTGTCCAATAACAGCAACAAGCGTAGGGGCAATAAGGTATGGATCAATTCCCATGTTAATCAAACGCGGAATGGCTCCTGCCGCTGTATTGGTGTGAATAGTTGAGAACACCAAGTGACCTGTTAGCGCAGCCTGGATAGCAAGCTGTGCTGTTTCTTTATCTCGGATCTCTCCCACCATGATGATATCCGGGTCCTGTCGCAAAATAGACCGCAGTCCCGAAGCGAAGGTATAGCCAATCTCAGGACGCACTTGAGATTGAGATACTCCAGTAATATCGTACTCAACCGGATCCTCAAGAGACACTACATTGTGCTTCTCTCGATCAATCTCTCGAAGCATAGAGTAGAGCGTTGTAGATTTTCCAGATCCTGTAGGCCCTGAAATAAGAATGATTCCGTATGGTTGCTGTACGATCTCTCGTACCACCTCAAGGTTTCTCTTAATAAACCCGAGATCCTCAAGCGTCCTCTGTCCTGCAGACCTGTCGAGGATTCGCATCACCACCTTCTCCCCATAGAAGGTTGGGAATGTTGAAACTCGGAAGTCGATATTTCGATCTTCTACCTTTGCAGAGAATCGTCCATCTTGCGGCTTTCGTTTCTCATCAAGCTTAATAGACGCAAGAATCTTAATACGCGCCACTACCGCTCTGTGCACCTTTGTTGGAAGCTCAAGAGACGTATGAAGATCTCCATCCATTCGGAAACGAATACGAACCTTCTCTCGTGTAGGCTCAATATGAATATCGGACGCTCCTCCCTCTACCGCATAACGAAGTACCGTTGCTACAATTTTTGTAACAGGAGCATCTTCCTTGATGATAGTTTGAACGTCTTCTGCCTTTGACTCCTCCTTCTTTCCAGCTCCTGAATCTGTAACAAGAGCAGTCTCAAGCTCGGTAAGAGCAGCCCCCACCTCTCCTGTTAGAGATTGGTATTGCTCAATTACTTTATCAAAATCACTCTTTCCTATAAGGAAGAGCTTGTACGGCATCTTAATTCGAGTAGAGATGAAGTTAAGTGCATCAAGTGCCTCAATATTATCTGGATCTACAATTCCAACCTCCAACACATCGTCTGCAACTGAAAGAGGAATCATCTGATAGTGCCGAGCACTCTCCTCTGGCACATATCCAAGAACACTGTTGGCAACAGTAACGTCTGAAATATCCCGAGTGGGCATATTGTAGTGCTCCCCTTCTGCCTCAAGAATATCCTCTTTTGAAATACCTCTTCGAGCAAGAATAGAAGAAAGCGCAACGTTTTTCTCACGTGCTTCTTTTTGTACTACGGCAGCATCTGCTTCCTTTAGTACTCCTTTCTTTACAAGTATTTCAAGTAATTTCATGCGGGACTACTGTACTGACGCGAACGGATTGTCGCGTCCTACAGGCTCCACAGATATTGGCCGACTGAAGTCTACAAGAGAATTGTAATATTCATCATCAAATATACTTGTATCAAGATCGATACGACGTAGCTCACTAAAGAGTGTGATGAATTCCTGATTCGCAGCCGTTACCCGCGGATCACTTTGTGACGTAACAAGAGCTCCTCCACTGTTGCCATTTTGGAAGAAGAAAAGGTATGCAAGAACACCCAGAACGATAATTCCGATGGCAATAACTGTTGTTTGATTGTTTTTGAAAAAGTCCATATTACTTTAACCAGTATACCCGAACGCGAACATCAAATTTGTACACGCCAGTTTCTGATTCTGAAAAACTAATTTCCACAACATCGAGTGTTCGAAGACTCTGCTCAATGTCATTTAAGAAATTTTTAAATTGATCGTATGTTGCAGTTGCGGTAAATGACAGAAGAAGTGATTCATATGCTTTCTCTTCCTGAATCAACACTCCCTGCCCGATAGCATCTCCACCATCACTTCCGCTCTTCTGGCTCTCATCAATACCAATGTCGCTAATTCGAACTCCTGCAGCGCTCGCAATTCCATCTACATCAAGGATGAGCTGTACATTGTCTACATTGTCAGGAAGCAACTTCTTTACTCGATCAAGATTAGACTGATTAATAAGCTCTCGCTCCTGCGTAAGCCGTGCTTGCTCTTCTTTGAACTTTGCAGCTGTCTCAAGAGCTACATCAAGATTCTTAATCTCAGCCTGTAGTCCCTTAATTGGGCCATTGTATGTAGGGTTTATATACCCAAAGAACACACCAACTGCTCCAAGTATTAAGATGATTGATACAAGTCTGTTCATAGTGTTTCTTGAGGAATATCCTCTGGACTACTCTCCCCTCCCTCTAGCTGTGGCTCTTGAAATTCTCCACCGTCCTCAACCACATCTGACCCTTCAAAAAGAGTCTCGAGTGTCTCATTTGGCGCAACTTCAATTTGCCCACCTTGTGCCCGCACAAGAGTACTTGAGACAATTCCAACGAATGAGAAGCTCACATCTCCATCATCTTTTACAGTTATGTCTTCGAAGATTTGGTTTCGAAGGAACGGGTTGTCCCGAAATACTACTGACTGATATGCAAGTGCGTTGAAATCAAGAGCGGTTCCTTCCATGGTTATTTCCACATCTCCAGATGGTGCAGTCTGCAATTCAAAATTATCAAAACTTACGTTCTGTACGGTATCGCGCTCAAACATGCTAAAGATTGCAGACACTGCTACATGAGAATCAAGAAGCTCTCGAGAAATAACCAGACGCTGTGAGAGTCGCGCAAGCTCCTCTACAGCCTGTGGCTCTACAGAATCTTGAAGAGCCTTTAGGTCTTGTGTCTTCTCCTCTTTATTTTGCTTCAGGTAAAATTCGTATCCAAATGCAAGACCTGCAAGCACTACTGATGCACCAATAAGCACCAATGCTGCAACAGCAAAAATACTAAGTGGGCCTCGCGCTTGCGGTCGGCGTACTGTACGCACCGGTTGCTTGGGCACGAACGATGTCGGCACCTTCTGCGGCATATATGTAAGTATAGACGATTACTTTTAAATCCGTATGTACCTCCCGGGGATTACGAAACTTCTTCAAGCTTTCGAAGTGCTACTCCAACTGCTACAGCGAACTCGGGGCCAATCTCAGCTAGCACTGGACGCATGAATGCAGGCGCATCTGCTTTTTGGAATGGATCTGCAAGAATAACTTCTGTATCAAAGAAGCTGTCTGCATACTCTTTAAGTCCTTTTGTTACTCCTCCCCCTCCGGTTAGCACTACTTTCACAACACTTCGCTTCTCTTTTGTCTCAAACTCTCTTAGCACCCTCCTGGCTTCTGCAAATACACTTGAATATGTAAGTGTTACGGAGTCTTTGTTATATGGCTTTGGTGCATTCTCTGAAATTCCCTCCTCTCGCTTTAGTTGCTCTGCCTTTGCAAAGGTTAGCGTACTTGCTTGAGAGAGTGCTTTTGTTACTCCCTGTCCTCCTCGAGAAATATTGTGTGAGCGAGCCACAAGTCCACGCTCTACTATATATACCTTTGTAGCTGCAGCTCCCACATCAATTACCATTACGGGCTTTACCGGCTCATCTACAACCGCTCGAATAGTAGAGAAGATCTCAATCTCATAGAAACTTGCTGCAACTTGGGCACGAGACACTACCCGCTCAAGGTGTGTGAGTGCTTCATTGTGTACTGCCACGAGCAATACTTTCATCTTTGGATTTAACTCCTCTCCTTCCTCATCTGGAATAACAAACCAATCAAGCTGTACTTCAGAAACTGGTACCGGAATATACTTCCTGGCTTCAAGATTGATCATGGTTTGAAGCTCTGGCCCTTCTTTTCGAGGAAGCTCCACTGTTGTAAGGAGTGTTTTATTAAAAGGAATGGCAACACCAACTGATGTTGTTGTTACATTTGCCTCTCGCATCAAATCTTTAAGATTCTCTGCAATAGTTTCAGCAGGCAAAGATACTGCCTGTCCGACCTCTTTATCTGCATAGGGGCCTAATGCTAATTGTCCGTATGTTTCGAGCACTGCAACACCATTTTCTTGCTTTAATTGCACAATTTTAACGGAAGATCCGCCAATATCTATTCCCAAAACACTGGGTGTTGGTTTTGTTAAAAACCGAGAGAAAATTCCTGCCATTACCAGCACATAATAGCATGGCAAGGTATAATAAATATATGTGGAATATGATCTTAGACTTGATATTCCCTCCCAGAGATGAAGATGTTCTGGTTCGTTCACTAGTGCCAGAAGATATAGATAAGATGATGTCCCCGAGACTCGTCGAGCACACGAGTCCTGCAACAATTTCCCTCCTGTCATTTAAGAGCCCGCATGTGCGGGCTTTAATACATGAGTGTAAATTCCATAATAATAAAAGAGCTGCAGAACTTCTTTCATATGCCCTGCACTCCTTTGTTCGCGAGTACATGCTGGAGCGAGTTGAGCTTGCAGGAGTACGGATGCTCCTAGCTCCCATCCCCCTCTCACTTATGAGATATAAAACACGTGGATACAATCAGGTAGCAAATATAACAGAGCGTGTTGCAAAGAGTTGCTCTCTTCCTCACAGAGCAATCTTGGCAAAGATAAAAGATACAAAGTCTCAAGTTGATTTAAATAAAAAAGATAGACTTCGAAACCAGCAAGGAGCGTTTGCGTGCGAGAAGGTAAATAAAAATGCCACCTATATAGTTGTAGATGACGTTGTAACAACAGGAGCTACTATGGCAGCTGCTATTGAAGCTCTCAAGAAGGCAGGAGCAAAGCATGTGGTGCCTATTGCGCTTGCTCATTAGCAACTACGTAGTTAATTACGTAATTAACTACGTAGTTGTGTTTGGTGCTTTGTTTTGATAATTTGCAGACAGAAGGAGAATTGCAATGAAGACACTTCTTTATGCTACCGGAAATCCAGGCAAAGTGGATTCTTTGCAAAGTGTTCTTGGTTCAGAATTTCACATTGATCAAATTGAGCTCGATCTAATTGAGCCTCAGCTTGATTCAGTCGATGAAATTGCAAGAGACAAGGCACGCCAGGCATTTTCACAAACGAAAAAGCCTGTAGCTGTACAAGACTCTGGCTTTGTTATTCCAAGCCTTGGAGGCTTTCCTGGCCCATATACCAAATATGTTCTTGGAACAATAGGTGTTGAAAGAATTTTGAGACTTGTTGGAGAAGAAAGATACTGTTTCTTTCATGAATGTCTTGCATACGCTGACGAAACAGGTGTTCATTTATTTCAGACGCACATACCTGGCTCTCTCACGAGAACAGTGCAGGGCCCAGCAAAAGAGCGCGAATCAAGTGCTCTGTGGCGAGTGTTTGTTCCTACTGGACAAAGAAAGACGATCTCTGAGATGAGTGACTCTGAGAGAGTTCATTGGAGACAGTCTGGATCCACTGACCACTATGGCGTACAACTTGCCAGGTGGTTAAGTGAAGAATAAAAAAAGGCGGTCATTTTGATGATCGCCTTTTCTCTATAATGCGGAGAGTATGGGATTCGAACCCATGAAGGGGGTTAGCCCTTACTTCGTTAGCAGTGAAGCGCCTTCGACCACTCGGCCAACTCTCCAGTTACGACACCTTATCATTTCTGTACTGCTTTTGCTACGGCTTTAACTACCCGTTTATCAAGCAATTCAGGCAGTATTTGATCCTTGCTTGGGCTCTTAATAAGCCTTGCAAGAGCTTCTGCAACATTCAGTTTTATATCTTCTGTTATGTCAGTGATTCCAGCGTCTAGTGCACCCCTGAAAATACCTGGGAATGCTAGTGCATTGTTTACCTGATTCTTAAAATCAGATCTTCCTGTTGCCACAACTGCAGCTCCTGCTTTGTACGCATCATCCGGAAGTATCTCAGGATTAGGATTGGCAAGCGCAAAGACAATTGGCTTCTCTGCCATTTTTTTAATATCTCTTTTACCAAACTTTCCCCCTTTTCCTGCAACTCCAATTACAACATCAGCTCCTTCTATTACACCTGACAGAGCTCCACTCTTTTTCTTTTTATTTGTTTTCTTTGCAAGAGCTTCCTTATACGGACTTAGCTTTTCCCTTCCTTTATAGATTGCTCCGACACTATCGAGTACCACAACATCTCCTACACCTTTGTGCATGAGAAGATCTGCGATAGCAGCTCCTGCAGCTCCTGCTCCTACAATTACAATCTCCAAGTCCCCCAACTTCTTCTTTACTACCTTAGAAGCATTTATAAGCCCTGCGAGCACAACAATTGCTGTCCCATGCTGGTCATCATGCATCACGGGAATATCTAAAGCTTTATTCACTCTCTTCTCAATATCAAAACACTGTGGAGCTTTAATATCCTCAAGATTAATTCCTCCAAATACTGGGGCAATGTTCTTTATTGTCTCCACAATCTCATCAGGATCCTGCGTATCTAAGACAATAGGAAATGCATCTACCCCTGCAAGATCTTTAAAGATAAGTGCCTTCCCTTCCATAACAGGAAGAGCACCATATGGTCCAATATTCCCAAGACCAAGTACCGCCGAACCATCTGAGATAACAGCAACAGTATTCTTTTTAATAGTGTAGTTCTTTGCTTCCTTTTCTTTCTTTGCCAAAAGACTTGAGACAGCTGCAACTCCTGGAGTGTAGTACAAAGAGAAATCAGACTGTTTTGTAAGAGATACTTTCCCTGCAATTCCTATCTTTCCTCCAGCTTTTTTGTGCGCTTTCAGTGCCTTTTCTTTAATATCTTTCATACAGGTATACTTGAATAGATAGCAGTGTAACCCATGAATCCAAACGACCCAATTAAAAGCATTTCTCCTCGAATGACAGAGGCCAAACAAAAGGCACTGAAGCGTCTTGGCATAGAGAGTTTGCAAGATCTTCTCTATCATTTCCCTAGTCGCTATGAAAATACAGGAGAGCTCGCAACTATTAAAAGCGTAAACCAAGGAGAGAGCGCAACCGTATACGGACGAATTAAGTCCGCAAAGACCGGAAAGACTTTTAAAACAAGAAAACCAATAGCAGAAGCTGTTATTGAAGATGGAACAGGAACCATAAAAGCACGCTGGTTTAGCCAGCCATATATTGCAAAGATGTTAGCTCCCGGAATGAATGTAAAAGTAGTTGGGAAAGTAACAGGGAGCGAAGGAAAATACTATCTTGCCAATCCAAAAATTGAACCAATTGAAACTCTCCCTGCTGACACACACGACTCACTCTTTGCAGGAGAGCGTGAAGAAGAAATTCTCTACCCCATCTATCCTGAGAGCAAAGGAGTTACATCCCTTTGGATTTTCCATAGTATTAAAAAAATAATAGCTGGCGGAGTACTCGAGAAACTAACTGACCCAATACCGGATGCGCTCCTAAAGAAATACAACCTTCCAAAACTAGACTCTTCTCTCATCTGGATGCACATGCCACAAAAGATTGAGCAAGCTCAAGCTGCGAGAAAGCGCCTAGCATTTGAAGAAGTATTCTTGATTCAAACTCTTATGCAAAAGAGCAAGAAGGAGGCAGAAGAACAAGAAGCATTGCCTGTAGATGTAAATAGAGAGAGCTTACAATCCTTTATAGATTCATTCCCTTTTACACCAACTGATGCGCAGACAAACGCTATAGACGATATCGTTGATGACTTTGCAAAGAATCACCCCATGATGCGGCTTGTTGAGGGAGATGTAGGATCTGGAAAGACAGCGGTTGCTGCTGCAACAACCTATATGGTTGCAACCTCACGACCCAAAGGACAGTCCTTTGGAAACCTTCAAGTTGCCTACATGGTGCCAACTGAAATCCTGGCAAAGCAACATTTCAAATCATTTATTGAATACTTTAAGGACCACCCAATAAAAATTGGACTCATTACAGGAAAGGAATGCTACAAGTTCCCTTCTAAGGTAAATAACGAAGAAGCTACTCGTATTTCAAAAGCTCAGCTCTCTAAGTGGGTAGAAAATGGAGAAATTCCTATTGTCATTGGAACGCACGCACTTATTCAAAAGAGTGTGAAATTTAAAAACCTTGCCTACGCCATTATTGATGAACAACATCGCTTTGGAAAAGTGCAGCGACAAAAGATCACAAGGAAAGATAAAGTTGCTCCGCACTTACTTTCAATGACAGCCACCCCTATTCCCCGAACACTAGCGCTTACCATCTATGGAGACCTCGATCTTACGCTTATTGATCAGATGCCAATGGGAAGAAAACCCATCATTACAGAGGTAATTGGAAAAGATGGCAGAGATGCAATGTATGAAAAAGTTCGCAAGCAATTAGAAGACGGCAGACAAGCATACGTTATATGCCCTCGTATTGATGAGCCAGACCCAAGTAAAGAAACAGCGCTTCAGGCAAAATCTGTGAAAGCAGAATGTGCACGTCTTCATAAAGAAGTCTTTCCTGAATACAACATAGACATTTTGCACAGCAAGATGTCTCCTGCAGAGAAGGAAGAGACCATGGCTCGTTTTGAAAGAAAAGAGGTTGATATTCTTGTTGCTACTTCTGTAGTTGAGGTTGGAGTAAATGTACCTAACGCAACTGTAATTATTATTGAAGGAGCTGAGCGCTTTGGATTAGCGCAGCTTCATCAATTACGAGGGCGTGTAATCAGGTCAAACCACCAAGCATACTGCTACGTATATCCTGAAAGCTATGGCCCGACCACTGAAGAGCGCCTTAAAGCTCTTACAACCGCAAAGAACGGATTTGAATTAGCTGAATATGATTTGGGTATTCGTGGAGGTGGAGAATTGTACGGAAGACGACAATGGGGAGTATCTGATGTTGCCATGGAAGCAATTAAAAACTTGAAGATGGTAGAGGCAGCAAGGAAAGAAGCAAAGGCAATTATCAAAAAGGATCCTGAGTTAAAGAAGCACGCTACCCTACAACAATATATAGAAGGAAAGGCTGAAGACTTACATTTTGAATAATTCTTTGCTAGGGTCTTTGCAGGAGGAGTAATCATGAAAAACTTGTTCTTTGGAGTAATTGAAAGACTCTGGATTGGAGCAGTGCTCCTCTACCAAGTCTTCATCGCAATTCCTTTTGTTTTCTGGGAGACTTTTGTAAGACTCTTTCGTGCTGCGAAAGTCTTGCTGCGTTTTTTTATCGTAGCCCCCTTCTTGCAGCGTGGGTGATCGTCAGAAGCCCTCGAAATAAGAAGGTGGAGCGACTTCTTGCCTGGCATCTTGCCCGGGCAGATCGTTTTGGACGAAAACTAAGCGATGTGCAGAAGCAACGCTTACAACAATTTCTTGAAGCAAGGATTCTTCAAGAAGTGAAACGTGGTTTCGTTATCGAGAATCAGATGATCAAGTGGGAAACCATTTTTCTTGATCTAGTTCCCAGAAAAGACTTGGAGGTCCGCACATAGCGGACCTCTTTCTTTTTGAGTATAGTATGGAGGTTCACCACCCATAGCTCAGCGGTAGTAGCACCGAGCTTATACCTCGGCGGTCCCAGGTTCGATCCCTGGTGGGTGGACACGATATAGCTTAAGTGGTATAATATATATAGGTAGTTAAGGAAACGACCCATGGAGTATTCTCCTCTTTTGGTGCCGTTCCTTCAGTTGCTCGGCATCGTAGTTTTACTGGCGCTAGCCTTTGGACTAACACTGCTATTCATCTCCGCAGGCTATGGAGAAAAGAAGAGTGATGTTATCGATGTTGAGTTCACCGAGGTTCCGCCTCAAAAACCTTATGAATCCGGCAGTATAGTCGACAAAAAGGCCTGAACAATTTTTGTTCAGGCCTTTTCCTATTTCTCTTCTGTATCTGCGTGCTCTATGTCTAATTTCTTTTTGGGTGTAATACCGTTTGCAATAAGAAGCTCTTCAAACTCAGCTCGCTCAAGCGTTTCAACTTCAATAAGTTTCTTCGCAATTACATCGAGCGCATCCTTGTGCTTTGTAAGGATTTTCTTTGCCTCCTTCTTTGCGCCAGTAATAATTTTTGTAACTTCCCCATCAATAAGAGCAGATACTTCCTCTGAATATCCCTTTTCACTCATTCCTCCACCAAATAGTGGCTTCCCTCCATCACTCTCAAGTGCAATAGGCCCAACCTTAGAACTCATTCCCCACTTCGTAACCATATTGCGAGCAAGGTTTGTAAGAACCT
Organism: Candidatus Minusculum obligatum; assembly: GCA_002331145.1. Lineage (GTDB taxonomy): Bacteria > Patescibacteriota > Minisyncoccia > Phycocordibacterales > Phycocordibacteraceae > Minusculum. The sequence goes on from DCYT01000001.1 coordinate 296,500, forward strand.
GAAGGTCATTTGATGGTCCAGTTGTTAGATCTCCAAATATCATTTCCTCTGCAACATATCCTCCAAGCGTTACCGCAATATCATCATGGAACTCTTTCTTTGAGTGCATTCGCTTATCTTCTAAAGGAAGATTTAGCGTATATCCTGCAGCTCGTCCTCGAGAGATAATTGAAATCTTGTGTACGGGATCAGCGTATGGAAGCACTGATGCAACAAGTGCATGCCCTGCCTCATGATATGCAGTTATCTCCTTCTCTTTTGCAGAAAGAATGTGGCTCTTTCGTTCAGGTCCAAGCATTACCTTCTCAATAGATCGAATAAGGTCATACTGCGTAATAGTTTTTCGATTCTCACGCGCAGCTAAGATAGCTCCCTCATTCATAAGAGACTGGAGTTCAGCTCCAGAGAACCCGGGAGTTCGCTCTGCAATAACTGCAAGATCTACATCATCGTGGAAAGGTTTCTTTACCGCGTGGATCTTAAGAATATCTTCTCGATCTTTTCGATCAGGCACATCAATAGTTACCCTTCGATCAAATCGTCCAGGACGAAGGAGTGCCGGATCAAGTACATCTGGTCGGTTAGTTGCAGCCATTACAATTACTTTATTGTTTGGCTCAAATCCATCCATCTCTACAAGAATCTGATTAAGTGTCTGCTCACGCTCATCATTTCCTCCTCCCATTCCAGCACCACGAGATCGTCCTACCGCATCAATCTCATCGATAAAGATAATTGCTGGTGCCATTTGCTTTGCCATCTTGAAGAGATCTCGAACGCGAGACGCTCCAACTCCTACAAACATCTCAACAAACTCAGATCCTGAGATTGTGAAAAATGGCACACCCGCCTCACCTGCCACAGCACGTGCAAGAAGTGTCTTTCCAGTACCTGGTGCTCCCATTAGAAGAATTCCTTTTGGAATACGAGCTCCAATATCCAAGAACTTCTTTGGACTCTTAAGGAAATCTACAACTTCAACCAACTCTTCTTTTGCCTCCTTTGCTCCTGCAACATCTTTAAAGGTTACGCGTTGGTTTTTGTCAGCTGGATCGATAATACGAGCTTTGCTTTGTCCAAAGTTAAGTGCTTGTACTCCCGCTCCCTTTATCTGCCTTGTGAGGAAGTAGAAAAGAACGATGAGGAATATAAGAGGAATAAGGAATGGCCCAAGTGTAAGAAGCCAGAACCCAAGTCCACTTTGATTTTTAATTTCAATAGTCACCCCAGACAATTGATCATTGCTTACGCCATAGTTAGCAAGCGTTTCTGTTATTGCAGTATTTACTTCTTTTTTAGATTTCTTTTCACTCTCATCAAGGTATGCAATTTCAAGTGTGTCTCCTGATACAACAATAGACTCAACAAATCCTGCCTGTACATCTTGTGCCACTTGTGAGAGTGCGATTTCTTCCTTTTCTTTTCCATCTCCCACAAAGACGGTAAATAGTGCCATCAGGAAGAAAATAGCGGCGATTCCTGTTAAAAGATTAGAACTAAATGAAGGTATTTTGGGTGTCTTTTTACTACGTTTTACTTGCTTTTTCTGGGGCTTGCTCATAGGGTGCTATTATACACAACGACAGATATCTTCCTATGGGAATACTAGTTTCAAACAAAAAAGCACACTTTGATTTCGAGATTTTAGAAGAAATTGAGGCAGGAGCAGAGCTTCTCGGAACCGAAGTGAAATCGCTAAAGAATAACCAAGGGTCACTTGTTGGTGCTCGTGTGGTTGTTCGCGGTAGCGAAGCACACCTTGTGGGAGCAACCATTCCTCCATTTCAAGCAAATAATGTTCCTGAAGAGTATGACCCGGAGCGTCCAAGAAGACTTCTTTTATCTAAAAAACAGATCGACCAGGTACAGCAAGCAGAAGAAAGTGATGGCTTGACCACTATTCCACTTTCATGGTATAATAAAGGAAGGTTGGTAAAGCTTTCTATTGGAATCGCGAGAGGAAAAAAGAAAGCAGATAAGCGAGAAAAAATTAAGGCTCGTGATATCGGAAGAGATATTGCCAGAGCCTTTAAGATTCGCTAACCTTAAGTCAGAGCACCTTTACACATTAGATTTTCTGAAGGTACAGAATTGAAGCCCGTACCCTCCATTTTGGAGTTGTGGTAGTCATATACAAAAGGAATATTTAAATGACAATAAATGCAGAGAAAGTTGAAAACCAATATCGAAATGGCATGGGGGTCTCATATTTTGATTTCCTCCTACATACGGATCCTTCGGGGGTGCACCCAAAGCACATCGAAGATCCTGATGCGGACGCATTCGAATTTGAATTCGAAGAGCCAGACGGCACGCCAATCGATCAAATTTTTCAACATTGATCTTTCTTGGGGAATTGCAACAGTAATTCCCCTACCTTCAGAGAACCTAATGTCATTCACGGAAAGCACAGTAGCAGCTAGTGTGTTCCCCGGGGATGATCGGCTTCGACATTCTTGTACCTTGATAATGTGCGACATCGTGCACGTTCGTTAACACGTAAAATTGCGAACACCATATACATGCAAACAATTCATTTGCACGTGCGGTAAAGTCACCATTTAGCATGGCTGACTTCGCATTCGCTCGCGTTTAAGCTAGCGGCTCAGTACAATCCTTTTCTTGTGGGGAGCGTACATGAGGTTATCTCGCAAGATCGGAAAAGATATGTGCTCCATATATTTTCTTAAACCTTAGAGCTCGACGTGACTGGGTTTTGTCTACTTCTTACCACCACGTTTAAATCCCTGAGGTAGACTATGTGTCGTAGAAGCATCATTGAGAACATTTTTGGACGCGGGTTCGATTCCCGCCATCTCCACAAATAACAAAAGACCCTCCAAATGGAGGGTCTTTTGTTATTTAAAGCTATTCTCCAGAACTATAGAAGAGTTCTATAACATCATTTTCTGCAATAATGTAGGAAGTGTAGTCGCCTACGACTTCTCCATTTACACGCATTTCAATCAGCGCCCCAAAAGCTGTTGCTATGTCCTTCCCCCAAATATCAAAGAAATTTGTGAGAAGAAGATCTTCTGTGCGTACAGTTTCTCCAAACTCTAGATGAAGTACACCATCTGCAACATCCTCTACATGTGTATGCATTGGATAGTGCCCTCCTACAAGACCAACGTTTGCAGGAATGTCTTGTTTTATTTCATCTGAGTAGATGGTAAGCGTTGGATGCCAGTGCAAACCTTGCTTTGCAACTACATCCTCACCGCCTGATCCAATACCTCCTGCCCACCAGAGTAATCCTCCAAGTGCAATAATTCCTACAATAGTTATTCCTAGATTTTTCATATTACTTTCGTGATTCTTCAATAAGCTACTTTTTAAACACCAACGCAAGCGCCATAAACGCTAACCCTACATCTCGAATACCAGAAGGCGTATTCCCTAGAGACAGTGCAATGAGGAAAAGGTGCAAAGCAACAATAAGTGCACTTATCCGCACAAAGATTCCAAATAGAATAAAAGCACCAAGTATTATCTCTACCCCTCCATTTAGAAGCACAATAAGCTCTGGAGTAAATGGAGATATATTTACTACCCACTCAGGAATAAAGTATGTCCACTTAGATGGATCAAGTATTTGATTTATTCCAAACCAAAACAGAACAATAGAAAGTCCGACACGAAGGACACACTGCATTGTTATTTTCATGACTGCGCCCCCTCAATTACACCAAGTGTTCCGATAAACTGCCCAACCTTGGGAAGCATCTGTGCTCTATCCTCTCCATGCTGTGCATTGAGTGCCTCTTCAAATTTTGTAGACTCACCACATACAGAGATAATTGCTTCCATTCCTCCTGGATGCTTTCCTACCCAATCAGTTATGTCATATACAGACCCTGCGTATGACACCCAACAATCATCCTTTGAGTTATGAAGAGCTAACTCTTCCTCTGAAATCATTGGTGCAAAACCACCACTATTTTCATTGCTCTCTTCCTCTACTACCACCTCTTCTTCTGTCTCTATAGGGTTGGTAAATACCTCAAGACTGCTTGATCGCCAGATCAGAAGCATTCCTACTGCCACTACGATAAATACGGCTATAGTTACTGTTGCTTTGTTCATATACAGACAGTATACATCCGATTGACAAGCATCAGCAAAATACGTACCTTCATGTTAGATTCACATTCAACATTTTGGAGATATGCCATGGAAATCACACCTGATTTTCTTATTAAGCGAAACATACTCTTTGTTGTCAGCGAAAGTCTTGGGATTCAAGTTGGAGAGTATGTTGAGAAAGGTACAGTTATCTCGGTTGATAAAGACCAGGAAACTGCGACAGTATGCTTCATATACCATGGATACAAGTCCGCAACTGAAGAGGTTCCCTTTTCTCACATTTACTCTGTGGAAGATTTGGAAAACGGCACCCATCTTCGCATATGTAGCTTCGTCGGAAATTGTCACGATCTTCGAGACAAAGCACCGTTTGGGACTCACAAAATTCCCGAAATGGCCGAAAACTGATCCTTTGGAACCACCAACACCCTGTTGGTGGTTTTCCTTTTATATAGAGCTATATTTCGTTGCTTTTGCACACCTCACATGGTATAGTCCTAGCCACAATCCAACGCTTTGAAAAACGAACGAATTAGAATCAATGAAGAAATTCGCGCGAAAGAACTCCGCGTAGTCGGCGCCGAAGGCGCCAATTTGGGTGTTATAACCCTAGAGGAGGCACTTAAAGCAGCACAGGATGCCGGGCTTGATCTTATTGAGATCTCTCCCAAAGCAAAACCTCCTGTTGCCAAGGTGATGGATTATGGTAAATTCCAGTACGAGCAGAAGAAGAAGGACAGCGCAATGCGCGCTAAGAGTAAGCCAACAGAGACCAAGAGTGTCCAGGTAAAAATGGGTACTGGCGAGCACGACAAAATGCTTAAAGCAAAACGTGCAGCAGAATGGCTCTCTGAAGGACACCGTGTAAAAGTTGAATTGTTCCTCAAAGGACGATACAAGTACATGGATCAGGCTCTTCTTAAGGGAAAACTTGAAGAATTTCTAAAAGTTACCCCACACGCATTTAAAATCGCTGATCCTGTTCGGAAGGTTCCAAAAGGATTTGCAACCGTAATCGAGCGAGAAGTTACAAAGAAAAAACATGAAGACAAACAAGTCATTCACAAAGAGACTAAAGACGACCAAGAAGGGTAAGATTATTGCCAGGGCTAAAGGGCAAGATCACTACAATGCCAAAGAAGGTCGAAAGACAAAGACGACAAAGCGTCAGCCTGTTTCTATTTCTCTTACAAACAAGGCAAAGCGACGGTTCCTACCTCGCGTATAATTTTTAGTATTTACTATGGCACGAGCAACATCAGCAGTAGCACGAAATAAGCACCGAAAGGAAGTCCTTAAGCGAACTAAGGGGTTCATGTGGGGGCGAAAGAACAAGGAAAAGCTAGCGAAGCAGGCGCTATTTAATGCAGGAGAGTATGCTTTCGCACACCGAAAGGATAAGAAGAATGACTTTAGAAAGCTTTGGATCGTTCGAATCAATGCAGCACTACGTGCTCTTGGAGGAGGTTCATACAGCCGACTTATCGATACACTCAATAAGAAGAATATCGAGCTAGACCGAAAAGCTCTTGCAACTCTTGCCAAGGACAAGCCAGAAGTATTTGAAAGAGTAGTAAAAGAGATCTCATAACAAAAGCCCCGAGAGGGGCTTTTTTATTACTTCAGTGTATACGTCTTCCCTTTCTCTGGAACTATAGCCTTCACATCTAAGAAATCATGCAGTCTTTGAGCTAAGAAGCTTGCAGGCCCCGGCTCTCCCATAGCAAGGAATGCTGTATCAAGCTTTGTGCTTGTATGAGAGACAAACTCTACAAGATTATCTCTATCAGCGTGCGCTGAGTATCCTGAAAGCGTTTCAATAGTTGCCTTTACCGGCACTTCTTTATTAAAGATACGAACTTTCTTCCCTCCATCTTGCAGTACTCGCCCCATACTTCCTGCGGCTTGGTACCCCACTATCATAAGCGTGCTTTTTGGATCATCTAAATACTGCATCTCATGATGCTGAATACGTCCTCCGTGGCTCATACCAGCTCCAGCGATAATAATCTTTGGAGTTTCTGCATGCAAGATTGCTTTTGATGCATCACGAGACTCTGTCTTCTCAAGGAAATCGAAATCAAAAATGTCTCCTTCTTTTTTAATCTCTCCCTGAAGATCTTGTTTTAGATACTTACTATATTTTTTATAAATCTCCGTAACCTTAATCGCCAGTGGTGAATCAAGAAATACTGGAATCTTTGGAATCTCTCCTGCTTCCATCATATTTGAAAGGTTATAAAGGAGTATCTGTGTACGCTCCATAGAGAATGCAGGAATCATGAGAGTCCCGCCACGCTCAATTGAGCGAAGAATAATATCTCGAAGCTTCTCTTCTCTGTGCTCTATATCTTCATGCAAACGGTCCCCATACACGCTCTCCATAATGAGGTAGTCAGCATCTGCAATAACTTCAGTATTAGGAAGTAGTGGTGATGGAGAGTTCCCTAAGTCTCCTGTAAATACATATGACTTATCTGTTTGCTTGTGTGTAATGCGGACAATGGCAGATCCTAGAATGTGCCCTGCATCAAAGAACTCACAAACGAAATCCCCTATCTCAAACTTCTTGTGATACTCATGTGTCTCTACTTTCTGCAGCAACCCATCTACATGGCCTTTACTGTACATTGGAGGAATATTCTTTCTCTCTGCTTCTCTCTTTAGAATCCCTTCAGAGTCTGCAAGCATTACAGTCAAAAGATCTTCTGTTGGCGGCGTACAGTACACACCTCCATTAAACCCGTCTTTGATAAGCTTTGGGGCTCTACCAATATGATCTAGGTGGGCATGCGTAAAGATAAGGGCATGAATGTCTTTGGGATCATATTCAAAATCATCAAAGTTACACTTATCACAAAAATCTTTTCCTTGCGTTAGTCCACAATCAACAAGAATGTTTGTAGTCCCATCTGAGAGAAGGAAATTAGCTCCTGTTACCGTCCCTGCTCCTCCGTAAAATCCAACTGTTATTTCCATAGCTTTACTCCACTATATACCACTAATACTCCCAATGTATCCATTATTAGATCAATGCTGGTATCAACAAGATCCCACGCACCATCATAGAGCCCAAATACATACTCAAATACCTCCCACCCTATTCCAATAGCAAGGAGTGAGAGAAGGAGCGTTATCTTTTTCGGAGTGTTTAAAACATCAGAGATAATAAGCCCAATACCTCCAACCAATACTCCACCCAGGAAGTGCATCAAAATATCAAACCACCACCATTTCCAATAAAGATACTCCGCAAGTGCAATGTCTTGAAGAAGTGCTATTACCCCAGCAAGAACAAGCGTAGATATAAGTAAGCGAAGTCGCATATGAAGAAACTCTACCACGAAAAAATCCGCCAGGTGGCGGATACTTTCGATAGGGTTATTCAGTTAAGCAACTCTGTAAGTTACGTGGGTGCCCTCAGTCATATCTACGATCGATATAACGATTCGAGCTTCCCTAGTGTTGCTCAGTTGCAATTTCGAACAACCCTACTAACAGTATACCACCAGAGAAATTACAGTGGTCTACTCCATCCTGTGTATTACGACTCGTCTACTCCAAACCGGTTGTAGTTGAAGATTTCTTTGTCTCCAAACCAGTACTTGATCTCATGCTCTGCCTCCTCTGGGGTTTCAGATGCATGTACAAGATTCATAACTGCTCGCTTCTCAGCGTTAGCGAGTGCTGGTGAGTCATTTGAGAAGTCTCCTCGGATTGTTCCCATGTCAGCAGCGTATGGAAGTGTAGGTCCACAAATCTTTCGAACCATATCAATAGCGTGTACACCTTGCACTACCATTCGCACAAGAGGAGCTGAGACCATGTAGTCTACCACCCACTTTCGAACCTCAGGTCCAATCTTAGCTGGATCATCTGTTCCATAATCTACAACTGGATCAAGATCATACTTTGCATATGTCTTTAGAGTCTTCTCTCCAAGACCTGTGATCCACTTCTCATCCTTTGGATAATGCTCATTGATCTGCTCCTTTGTTGGCTGGAACATCTCAATAGCAACGATCTTAAGATCTCGCTGCTCAAATCGCTTAATAATCTCTCCAATAAGTCCCTTGCGTACACCGTCTGGCTTTACCATTACGTACGTCTTTTCTTCCTTAAAGTTCTTTTGCATATGTGAGCAGTATACGGATTTTTTGGGTAAGTGAAAGGCCCTGTCAAAAGACAGGACCTTGTGACCACGCAGGCGTCCTCCTCTATTTATTGATCCTATAAAGATAGTAGCAAGAACCTACTCATTGTCACGCCTTGTAACAACAATTGGATCTCCATCGGTAATTACAATGGTGTGCTCAAAGTGTGCACTCTTCTTTCCATCCGCAGTAGTTACCGTAAAGCCATCTTCATGAAAATCTACATCTCCAGTCCCGGCATTTAACATCGGCTCAAGCGCTATAACCATTCCGGCTTTAAGTTCTACACCTTCTCCCGGATTTCCAAAGTTTGGAATATTTGGCTCCTCATGAACTGCATACCCCACACCATGACCTGCCAAATCTTTTACAAGTCCATATCCTCTCTCTTTTACAAATTCCTCTACAGCGTATCCAATATCACCTGTAGTGTTTCCGGCGCGAGCTGCCTTAATCGCCTTATACAGAGCCTCCTTAGTGCTCTGAACGAGTGCTCTGGTCTCTTTATCTCCCTCTCCTACGATAAGCGTAAGGGCTGAATCAGTATACATTCCGTTATATATAAATCCTGCATCAATACCAACTGTATCTCCCTCCTGAAGGATAATGGGCTCTACATTTGGAATACCATGCACTACCACGTCATTAACTGACACACACAAACTTGCAGGGTATTTGTTATCTGCCCAGTCTGGCTTGTACCCTAGAAATGCTGCTTTCCCTCCAAGCTCTTCAATCTTCTGCTCTGCCAGATCATTTAATGTGTCAGTTGAGACACCAGGTTTTATGTGCTCTGCAACATATGATAAAACCTCAGCCAAATACTTACCTGAAATCTTGAGGTTCTCAATATCCTCTGGCGTCTTAATACTTATCATTGAATTTTCTTCCATATCTCTTCTGCAATTTCTTCTATTGTCTGTGTTCCATCAATATCAAGAACAGTAGTGTTCTCACAGAAGTACTTAATAGCTTCTGCTGTATGCTCCTCGTACTCGGTCAAACGTCTCTCTACTGACTCATCATCCCCTCTCTGCTCTGTTTGTTTCCTAGCATCAATGCGTTCCCTCACCACCTCATCTGGAATAGTAAGATTGATAACGGTAAATGGTCTCCCAATCCACTCAAATGTCTTTGTAATAGTTCGTGCCTCAAGAGGCTTTCTGGCAAATCCATCAAGCACTATTGGCTCATCCCCCTTAAGGGCAAAAACGATAGAGTGAAAAAGATAGATAGGTACCCAATGAGGCAATAGAATCCCCTGATCAATCTCTTCCTTTACCTTCTTTGCAACAGGGGTGTCCTGTGTTGCAAAACTACGTAGCTCAGCTCCTGCACTAATAAACTTTGCATTTATTTTTTCAGCCAAGATCTTGGCTTGTGTACCTTTTCCAGCGCCAGGGCGACCGGTAAAAATAAAGGTGTTATCCATACAGGGAGTGTACTGCATTGGCGCAAGAGTAGCAATAAATGCTAGAGTAAATACAGAAAGGAGCACAATCATGAGCAGTGCACTTGAAGTACTTGAAGCCGCCAAAAAACGTGATGAATTTTGTTTTCATGGATCTCCCGAGAGCATCAGTGGATTCATTAGACCTCATCAAGCATACGGCGCTCAAGAACATGAGAGACATTTTGCTGTGTATGCGAGCACAGACTATCGCCATGCACTATTTGCTGCAACAGCACGTCCATCATGCATAAGTGGATGTTCTGCATGGAATTGGAGCAATAATTTTTCGGAGATCATCATTGATGGATATGGAGTATCTTTTCAATCTGGATATGTATATATCTTGAAAAGGAAGAATTTCAGTCCTTCTGGCAGTAGGTGTGGACGAGAATTTATTTGTCCTGAGGCTATTTTGCCAGAAAGAAAAATTCTTGTTCGTCTTGAAGATCTCAGGGCAGCAGAAGGTGTCGTCTTTAATGTAAATCCCCCACTATCTTAGCGGGGGATTCAACATTATATGGAGAAAAGTTTTAATACTCGTTTAGAGAAACCTGTGCATCAATCTTTCGCACAACATCCATAATTACGGACACAGCAATAAGAAGTGCTGTTCCTCCAATCACAAGTGTAGAGATCCCTGTAAGTCCTTGTACGATAATCGGTACAATAGCGATAAGTCCAAGGAATACCGCTCCAGGAAGTGTAATCCTTGTAGCAACCTTTCCTAGGAACTCCTCAGTCTGCCCACCAGGACGTACTCCTGGGATAAATGCACCAGATTTTTGTAGGTTCTCTGCTACACGTACTGGTTCAAAGATGATAGCTGTGTAGAAGTATGTAAATAGCACCACAAAGAAGAAGTAGAGTCCTCCGTAGATCCACTGATTAGCTAGTCCATTAACAATAGACTCCATAATTCCAGCACCAGGACCTCCGAGTGCTAGTGTGATATTTGCTACCGTCTGTGGCACCAATAGAAGTGATAGTGCGAAGATAATAGGGATAACTCCTGCCTGATTAATTCGAATAGGAAGGTATGTTTGTGACCCAACCTCAGCTGCTTTCCCTCGAAGCTGCTTTGCGTGTGTAATTGGCACTGGTCGCTCTGCTTCAGTTACAAGCACTACCGCAAAGGTCATTCCAATAGCAATAGCTGCAAGTCCTAGATATGCTGGAATCTGCTCTGGTGTAAATGAGAAGAGTGCCTGCGAGATTGCAGTTGGAAGAGAAGCCACAATACCTGCGAAGATAATAAGTGAGATACCGTTTCCAATACCATACTCAGTCATTAGCTCTCCAATCCACATCAGGAAGATAGATCCTGCTGCAACCACCATAATGTTTGCAATAAGCAGAAGCGGTGTAAGTGCCTCAATAATTCCCTGTCCCTGTAGTAGGAAAATGAAAGCAATACCCTGAAGCACTGCAAATGGCACAGTAAGCATTCGGCTCCACTGCACAAACTTAGCTCGTCCTACCTCTCCCTCCTCAGTCTGCATAGCCTTCACCTGCGGGAATACCACAGTCATAAGCTGCATGATAATTGATGAAGTAATGTACGGCCCTACTCCGAGCAATACAATAGAAAGGTTTGAAAGTCCTCCTCCAGATAGAATATTTAGAAGTCCTAGGAACTCATTGTTTGCAAAAAAGTTCTCAAGAGCAAATACATTTACTCCAGGAATAGGAATAGTTGCAAGTACACGGTACGCAAGAAGCGCTCCGATTATGAAAAGAATACGATTACGAAGCGAACCATCTTTTAGTGCTCGCGAAAGTTTTTTTCCGAATGTAGAAAACATATTACTTAATGGTACCACCTGCTGCAGTAACCTTCTCCTTTGCACTCTCTGAGAATGTAACACCCTCAAATGTGAATGCCTTTGTAAGATCTCCGTTTCCAAGGATCTTCACTGCTGGAACCTTTCCTCGTACTCGTCGCACAAGACCGGCCTTTAGAAGAGCTGCTGCATTGATAGCTGCTCCCTTCTCAAACACCTCCTCAATCTGAGATACGTTTACGCTCTCATGCTTAATAGCAACACTATTGAACTTGTATCCTCGCTTCTTAGGAAGCTTCTTGATGAAATCTCGAATCTCAGGTCGCGGTGTTCCTCCGTGAGCTAGCTGTCCCTTTGTTCCTCGTCCTGATGTAGTTCCACGCTTACCACCACGTCCAACTCGCTTGGCGGCTTTATTAGGGTTATTTCGTTGTAGGTTGTGTAGCTGCATATTATGAAAGTTTCTTTAGAGCATTTACTGTTGCCCGTGCAATTGAGAGCTTACTCTTACTTCGTGTAAGGATCTTAGCAACGATATCAGTTACCCCTGCAAACTCAAGTACTGTTCGCACTGCAGATCCTGCCACAAGTCCTCGTCCCTTAGATGGGATAAGTACTACCTCTGAAGAATCAGTTCGAGCCTGTACATCAAATGGAATGCTTCCAGTCTCTGTTCGATTTACCGTAATCATGTTCTTCTTGGCATTTCGGATAGCCTTCTCGATAGCAAGTGCTGTATCTGTTGCTTTTCCAAGACCAACTCCAACTCGTCCCTTCTGGTCACCAATAACCATAGAAACTGAGAATGAGAATCGTCGTCCTCCTGATACCACTCGAACCACTCGACGGATCTCAATAATTCGCTGCTCGAACTCCTGTCGCTCTCGTGGAGCTTTTGGTCCTCGAGAATTTCGTCGTCCTCCTCCTCGCTTTACGCGTGAGTTAGCTGGTGCATCAGCTTTAGCCTCAGGCTTCTTTGGTGCCTCAGTTGTCTTCTTCTCTTCTGTTGTTGGTGCGTCAGTCATAATATTAAATCTTTAGCCCTGCCTCTCGTGCAGCGTCAGCTAGTTTTGCAACTCGACCAATGTAATTAAATCCTCCTCGATCAAATACTGCAGTTGTAACTTTCTTCTCTTTTCCTCGCTCAGCAACAGCCTTTCCTACTGCCTGCGCTTGTGCCATAAGAGAACCTCCGAACTCCTTTCCGTGAGCCTGCGCTAGAGTAACACCAGCCTTATCGTCGATAAGCTGTGCGCTGATGAACTTATTTGATCGAAAGACTGCAAGACGTGGTCGCTCTGCTGTTCCACGAACAATAGCTCGCACTCGATTGTGCCGCCTTACTCGTCCGTCTCTTTTTGAAATAGTATTACTCATATGCGTTATACAGCCTTCTTACCTTGCTTTCGACGAATAACTTCATCCTCATAACGAAGTCCCTTACCTTTGTATGGCTCAGGCTTCTTCTTTGATCGAACCTCAGCTGCAAACTGTCCAACCTTCTCCTTATCTGCTCCTGAGATAGTGATGGCATTCTTTACCACCTCTACAGTAAGTCCCTCAGGAACCTCCATCTCAACTGGGTGAGAGTATCCGACAGTAAGCTTAAGTGTCTTTCCTGCAAGCTCTACTCGATACCCTACTCCCTCAAGGATAAGGACCTTCTTGTAGTTCTCATTTACTCCATTCACCATGTTCCGTACATGGGATGCAAATGTTCCCCATAGTGCACGAGCCAATCGACTGTTGTTCTTTGGAGCTACTGTTGCCTCTCCGCCCTCTACAGATACCTCAACAAGTGAGTGTACTGGCTTTTGTAGCTCTCCCTGAGGACCCTTAACAGAAAGCACTCCTGACTCTACCTTTACGTCAGTTCCTGCTGGGATTGCTACTGGTTTTTTTCCAAGACGACTCATAATACTTACCAAATCTTAAATAGCATCTCTCCTCCTACACGATCTCGTCGTACTTCAGAATCAGAAAGGATTCCTTTAGGTGTTGAGATAATTAGTGATCCTGTTCCATATTTCACAGGATGCGCGTCCTTTGCTCCAGTATATAGACGACGTCCAGGCTTACTTACTCGCTTTACATCAGTAATCTTTGGAGATCCGTCCTCATTGTATGCAATAGCAATCTTAAGTGCTGGCTTATCTTTTCCAACCTTCTCAACATCGCTAACGTAGCCCATATCCTTGAGCTTAGCTGCAACATCGTGCTTGTGGCGAGAATGTGGAAGTTCCACAAAATCCTTACCGATAAGCCCGGCGTTCTTAATCTGAACTATTAAATCTCCAATGGGGTCGTTTACCATGATGCCTTTTTTACGCCTGGAATCTTGCCTTCGCGAGCAAGCTCTCGAAATACAATTCGAGAAAGACCGAAGTCTCGCATGTAGCCGCGGGGACGTCCAGAAACAGCACACCGATTCTTAATTCGACTAGGTGAACTATTCTTTGGAAGAGCCTGAAGCCCTTCTGAATCACCTGCAGCCTTAAGAGCGGCACGCTTCTCTGCGTACTTAGCGACCAGTTTCATGCGCTTATCATTGCGCGCGATTTGTGACTTTTTCGCCATAAAATAAAAAGACACGCCAAAATTGCGTGGAGGCATAGTATCAGGGTGCATTTGTAATGTCAAACCTTGTAGAGCCTTTTGTTAACGCGTATACTGTACTTCCAGAAGTACCTCTACAAACGAAAGGATTCGTTATGAAAGCGCGACCAATTGGAGAGATTGTCGCGCACAGCGACACTCTCAATCTTATACTTCGCATGGATGCACAAGACCCTAAAAAGGGCTATGCTATGCGACTTTCTGAAGACCTTAACAAGCTTTCAGAAATACAGTTGATGGAATTGAGGGATTTTCTTCAGGGAAAACTGGATACACTTTGCAATGAAGCAGGGGAAAAGGTCCAGGGATTACTTACCCAAAGAGCTGCTGAGACTGAGCAGTCTGAGCTGAATCTTGGAGATCCTGATAAAGACGATCTTGAAATTCCAGCATTTCTGCGAAGAAATCATGGTTGCTAAAGGGCGGCAAGTATTACTTGCCGCCCTATTTTTATTCCATTTAAAAAGCCCCTTTCGGGGCCTTTTCTTTATTTCTCCTCGTCTTTCTTAAATGGAACTCCTAGATGAGTTAGGAAGGCTTTGGCCTCTTCCTTTGTCTTTGCTGTTGTTACAACAGTAATAGCAAATCCAAATACGTCCTTGAGGTCCTCATCTGCAGTCTCAGGGAAGATAGTATGCTCCTTGATTCCGATAGTTAGGTTCCCCATCTCATCAATAGCAGTTGTTTTGATCCCTCGGAAGTCTCGAGTTCGAGGAAGTGCTACGTGAATCAACTTATCGAGGAAGTTATACATCTGCTCCCCTCGAAGTGTTGTCTGATATCCAATGATATCTCCCTCTCGAAGCTTAAATGAAGCAATAGACTTCTTTGCAGGACGCGGTGCTGACTTCTGTCCTGTAATACGAGCCATTCGATCCTCGATAACCTTGATCTTGTTCTTATCTTTGATCTTTCCTGTTCCAGTAGAGAGAACAACCTTCTCAATCTTTGGAGCAGCCATTACATTCTTGTACCCGAAGTCTCCCTTTAGGGTCTCAAATGTCTTTTGTACTTTGTCTTGTGAAATAGTCATAGGCAATATTATGAAAGCTCAGTTCCACTCTTTTTAGTTACTCGAATACGCTTCCCGTCCTTTCGAATGATTCCAACTCGTGTTGGCTTATTATCCTTAGGATCCATAAGCATTACGTTTGAAATGTGCACAGGTCGCGTTACGTCCTTAAATCCTCCCTTCTCTGTCTTTGTTCGCTTCACAACCTTCTTAAGAACGTTCACGCCCTCAACAAGAACCTTATCTTCATTGGGAAGAGCCTCCAGAACCTTTCCGGTCTTTCCTTTGTCTTTTCCTGCAATTACTTGCACTGTGTCGTTTTTCTTGATTTTCATACGCGTTATACAACTTCAGGTGCTGAAGAAACAATCTTCTGATACCCAAGCTCTCCTAGCTCTCGTGGTACTGGACCAAAGATTCGGTTTGCTTTTGGCTCTGGCTTCTCCTTATCGATAATAACTACAGCGTTCTCATCAAATCGGATGTAACTTCCGTCCTTTCGACGGAAAGGAGCACTCTGCCGCACTACCACAGCGTGATGTACCTCCTTCTTCTTTACAGCCTTTCGAGGCTCTGCAGTCTGTACTGAAATAACAACCTTATCTCCAATACGAGCGTATCGCCTTTTTGATCCTCCGAGCACTTTAAATACGCGAGCAATCTTTGCTCCTGAGTTATCAGCTACTTTAACGATTGATTGTGGTTGAAGCATGGTACTAGTCGTTAGTTACGAGAATGAATCGCTTATTCTTTGAAATAGGCTTGCTCTCCTTAATTGAAACAATATCTCCCACTTCTGCAGTGTTTCCTGGATTGTGTACAAGGAACTTCTTTGTTCGCTTCTGGAACTTCTTGTACTTAGGGTGTGCTACGTATCGAGTTACAGCAACAGTAATAGTGTCCTGTGCAGCACTTTTAACAACCGTACCCTTTAGTACTTTTCCTCCCTGCTTTTCTTGTGAGTTTTTTGTTTCCATACTACTTAGTTCGGCTATTAAGCTCTGTTAGCATTCGCGCAACTTCCTTTCGAAGATTCTTGTGAGCTTTTGGATCTCGCTTCTCAGCAACTCCAAAACGAACTTTTCGAAGCTCCTCTCGCTTCTCGCGAAGAGTCTTGTTCAGGTCCTTATCACTTTTTTTACTAAAATCAGTCATACGCTTATGCTTCTCGCTTGGCAAATCGAGCCTTAAATGGAAGCTTTGCAGCTGCCTTTCTAAATGCCTCTCGAGCCATCTCCTCAGGCACTCCATCTAGCTCGAAGATTACTCGACCTGGGCGCACCTCAAAGATAAATCGCTGAGGATCTCCCTTTCCCTTTCCCATACCTACCTCAGCAGCTTTCTGTGTCTGAGGCTTGTCTGGAAATACTCGGATCCAACTCTTTCCAATCTTTCCTGTAGATCGACTAATTACCTTTCGGGCAGCTTCGATCTGGTTTGAAGAAAGTCGTCCTGGGCTTGTAGCCTTAAGACCATATGCTCCAAAGGCAATAGTTGTTCCTCGTGTATCAGGACGCATCATTTTCTCAGGACTTACTCGCCCTGTCTGCCACTTTCGGTGTTTTACTTTCTTTGGGAACAACATAAGCTTATTTCTTAGTATCTTCGAAGATATCTCCTCGATAGATCCATACCTTAATTCCAATCACACCGTATGGAAGGTTTGCTCGCTCGTATGCAAAATCAATGTCAGCACGGAATGTCTGAAGAGGAATTCGACCTTTCTTTAGCTCCTCCTTTCGAGCCATCTCAGCTCCACCGAGCCTCCCGCTCATTACGATTCGCACTCCCTTTACGTCTCGGTTAGCCATCACCTTCTCTACTGTCTGCTTCATAACCCGACGGAAAGGAAGTCGCTTCTCAAGCCCCTCTGCAATCATGTACCCCACAACAGCAGCATTACTCTCAGGGCTCTTAACTTCTACAACATCAAACTTAATCTCAGGCATTGTCTCAGGCTTTGCAGATCGCACTACCTTCTCAAGCTTCTTCTTTAGCTTTGTTACGTTCTCTCCTGAGCGTCCGATAATAAGACCAGGACGAGATGTACTTACGATTACTCGTAGCTCCTTCTCTCCTCGCTCAATCTCAATATCAGCCACGTACATTCCACGTAGTTCCTTCTCAAGGAATGACCTTACTGCAGCGTCAACACGCACGTTCTCACGATATTTGTCCTTTCCACCTGCAAACCACCGGCTCTTCCAGCCACGAATGATTCCAAGTCTTTGTGCGTATGGGTGTACTACGTGTGTCATATTACTTTTTCTTTAGAGTTACATTAATGTGACTCTTCTCCTTTCTTAGTGGTGTGGCACGTCCACGAGCGCGTGGAAGCCATCGCTTTAGCGTCATTCCCTTATCTACAGTGATGTTCTCAATCCAAAGCTCTTCTGGCTTTGCTCCTGAGTTAGCTGCAGCAGACGCAATAAGCTTCTTTACTTCTGTAGCTCCCTTCTTCTTCACAAAAGGAAGTAGTGCGAGCGCTTTGCTTACACTCTTTCCTTTTACAAGGTCAGTTACCAAACGAGTTTTTCGTGGTGCCTGATTGTGATTTTTAAGGGTTGCTTTCATATATCAAATTTAGGCAGCTGCCTTTGCAGCCTTTGCAGCTACAATCTCAGCCTCCTTTCTCTTCTGCTCGAGCTCCTTGGCCATCTTTCCTCCGTGCGTTACGAACTTCTTCGTTGGAGAGAACTCACCAAGCCTATGACCTACCATATCGTCAGTTACAAGAACCTCAATATGCTCCTTTCCGTTGTACACACCGAAGGTGAACCCAACCATCTCTGGAGCAATCTGTGAAGCACGTGCCCACGTCTTAATAACCCCAGTATCTTCTGGTTTCTTTCCATCAACCTTCTTTAGAAGTTTTGCGTCGATGTATGGTCCCTTCTTAATTGATCGTGCCATAAAATAAAAGCTCGAACACGAGCGTGGGGCTATGCTACTTGATTTATTTACTAATGTCAAACCTTTATGAAGCCATTTTCTTGCTTTTAGGGCACATATTGAGATATGGTGCTTTCAGATTGAAAATTGATGGAGAAAAAGGATGTCAGTTGAGATAATTCCTACCCCCTACGCCTTCAGAAACAGAATTTTGGCGGGCATAGAGTGGATCAATGAACGAGCGCCAGATGGTTGGAAATACAATCTTTTTGGCAATATTAATGGAGAACATATCTTTAAAATGTCTCTGTTAAGCGCCACAGAGAGTGTTTTGCCACTTGCCTTTAAAGGACAGCGGCTTACCACACACATGTCACACTGTGGCATTGCAAGTTATTTTGAACTTAGCTTAGAAGAACTTATATCTTTTGGCTTTCATGCAGGACATATGCAATATGTCGAACTTATTGAAAAAGCTTGGGAAGAAGTTCTCCGAGAAAAAATAGAAGAAGATGAGTTCTTTACCGAAGATGGATCTCTTCGGTAACCTATAGAGAGCCTTGTGCTCTCTATTTGCTTTTATGATCCTAAAACTATATCTTCTTCATTAGAAGCAATCAAAGGGAGACGCGTGATGGACAGCATAGGAAAGCCTCGCCTTATAGACACAAGTAATATTCCAAAAATAATTACAAAGCGTGTCTTAGAAGGCACGCACTGGCTTGATAAGCATGCGTCGAAACATTGGCGTCGAAACATGTTTAATGTTTGTGAGTACGCAACCTTTCGTGCGAAAGATAGCTATGACAGCCAATGTGTTCTTGCACTTGCATTTGAGCACGAAGAAAAGTTTGCGGGAAAGCATGGATACACATCCTTCTATAAGGTCAGAGATCATTTTAATCTCTCTGAAAGATGTGTTGCCCTGGGCTTCGCAAAAGACCCTGGGGCAAAAGATCCAGCGAAGTATTCTGATTTGCTCAACAGAGCTTGGGAGTGGAGGATTCGTATTTCGGGATCCCAACCTCACGTGAGGCATTTCCAGCCAACAAGAAGAGAAGATGCAACTTTGGTTGCGCTTCTAAAATAAAGCAAAAGCGACCCTCCTGGGTCGCTTTCTTTTATCGTCGCTTTCCAACCTTTCGGCGAGAAACAATGAATTTGTTTGAGTACTTCTTCGGTGCTCGTGTCTTCTGCCCCTTTCCAGTAGGCTTTCCCCACTTACTTCGAGCCCTTCGGTGTCCTCGCCCTGCCTTTCCTTCTCCTCCTCCATGAGGGTGATCATGTGATCCCATGGCAGATCCTCGAACTGTAGGCCGAACTCCAAGCTTTCGAGATCGTCCAGCCTTTCCAAGACGCACAAGTCCGTGCTCTTCGTTTGAAACAGATCCAACTGTTGCCCATGCAGTATCAACAATCTTTCGAATCTCGGTTGAAGGAAGTTTTACCTGCACATATCCTCCATCGTGAGCCTGTACCTCAGCATAGCTACCAGCTGAGCGTACGATCTTAGCTCCACCTGCTGGCTTTAGCTCAATATTGTAAATAAATGTTCCTGTAGGGATCTTCTTCAGTGGAAGTCGATTACCAGGTGCTACCTTTGCTGTCTCTGACGTTACGATAGTGTCTCCAACTGCAACTCCCTTAGGCAGAAGAACATACCGTCGCTCTCCATCCATAAACACAACTCGAGCAATAAATCCTGATCGGTTTGGATCATACTCTACTGTCTCAACTCGAGCTGGAATATCCTTCTTGTCATATAGGAAATCTACATCTCGGAACTTTCGCTTCACTCCACCTCCCTTGTGTCGTGTTGTAATACGTCCATCTGCATTTCGTCCAGATCCTCGACGTCGCCCCTTCACAAGTGACTTCATTGGCTTGTCACCTGAAAGTAACTCCCGGTAGTTGATCCCGGTCATTCCTCGTCGTCCTGGTGATGTTGGCTTAAACTTTTTCATATTTAAATAAGCTGTAGTTTATCTCCATCCTTAAGCGTAACGTACGCCTTCTTGATTCCACTCTTAGATCCTGCCTTTCCTTTTGTTCGACGAGACCCCTTCTTCCCTGGAGTCTTTGTCATGTTTACCTTAGTGACAGTTACATTAAATGCTTCCTCAACTGCTTTTGCAACATCTCGCTTATTTGCTGCTGCAAATACCTGGAATACGTACACATTCTTAACTCCAGCAAGAAGGGCCTTCTCAGTTAGGTGAGGCTTTGCAAGAATGTTAGCAGGAATAACCCCTGTCTCTGTTACAGCCTTAGGCGCCTTCTCCTCCTTTACGGCAGGAGCGTCAGCTTTCTTTTCCTCTTTGTCATTTCCAAAAATTCCCATACGCTATTTCTTACGTTCGCTAATTACCTGCACTGCCTCAGTTGGGCTCTCGATAATAAGGTAGGTATATCCTAGAACATCGACCGGGTTTAGGTTTCGAACCTCCTCAACATCAACACGCTTGATGTTCGCAAAGCTTTTCTTAACTGCTTCAGTCTTCTCAACTGATGCAATAAGTGCAGCATTCTTTGCCTTCCCAAGCTTTTCAAACTTAGGAGCAAGGGCCTGCAATACTGCCTCTGCCTGCTTTGTCTTTGGAGCATCAATACCAAGACTCTCAACGAAGATAATCTCTCCATCTCGCATCTTCTGTGAAAGAGCTGTAAAGAGTGCCTTTACTCGCATCTTCTTAGAGATAGTCTTTGTGTAATCCTTTTCATTCTTTGGACCAAACGTAACTCCTCCTCCTCGCCAGATTGGTGATCGACTTGATCCATGACGAGCTCGTCCCGTACCTTTCTGCTTCCAAGGCTTCTTACCTCCTCCAGAAACCTCACTTCGGTCCTTTGTGTGAGCATTACCAAACCGAGCATTGCTCTGCATTCCTGTTACTACCTGGTGTACAAGATCTCCATTCCAAGCAAGCCCAAATACTGCCTCTGGAAGATCTATTGTTCCAGCCTCTTTTCCATCTGTACTAAAAATTGGTGCAGAAAGCTTTGTATTCTTTTTTGTTGTTGTCTCTGCCATATTATTTTGAAACTACCTCAATTAGGGTTCCCTTACGTCCTGGAATTGCTCCCTTGATCATAAGAGTATTGTTCTCCTTGTCTACCGCAACGACCTTAAGATTTTTTACGGTAACCATGTCAGAACCCATTCGTCCTGGCATTTTCTTTCCCTTTGCTACACGTCCACCATCTCCTGCTCCTCCTCCGATTGAACCAGGTGATCGCTCTGTGTGCTTTTGTCCATGACTTCGTGGTCCTCCGTGGAAACCGTGACGCTTCACAACTCCCTGGAATCCCTTTCCCTTTGAAATTCCCCGAACGATAAGGTTGTCACCAACTTCAAATGTTGAAGCGTCGATAACGTCTCCAACATTCTGCTCTGGTGCTCCCTCCACTCGGAATTCTCGAAGCTCAGAATGAGGTGCAACTCCTGCCTTCTTAAAGTGTCCAAGAGCCGCCTTATTAAGACGTGACTCCTTCTGGTCTTTAAAAGCAACCTGTACAGCATTGTACCCATCTGACTCCTCAGTTTTTACCTGAGTTACAGAAATAGGCCCCGCATGTACTACGGTAGCAGGATGTACCCGACCATTTTCGTCGAATACTTGTGTCATCCCTTCTTTTGTTCCAAGAATAAATTTCATTAAAAAATGCGCCTACAATGGCGCAAACCCTTTTGGGCTCTTACCATTGGTCCCCGTCTCGGGTACGTAGCGTGTGAGCACTATACATGAATAATTCTGAGATGCAAATAGTAAGCCGCCTTCAGAATAATAATATTCTGAAGGCGGTAAATATTATAGAGCTTGCCGCTCTTCATACCTCCACACAAGGAAAGTGTCGCGGAAGAGTCGAAAGACACCAAAAGCGAACATGCAAAAAATAGCAGCGAGAAAGAAAATTTCACTCCACCCACTGCCAAACATCCGCGGATCACCCAACACAAACATGATGGAAATGAAGAGCAATGCCTCAGTAAAAGGCTTTTTCATCATGGCACCAATGGCAGCAAGGAGACCAATCATAAGACCAACCTCCACGCTGCCACTCCCAAAATGAATCATGGCCACTGCGAAGGAGCCAGCTACCAGCACCAGAAGTGCTTCTTTCAAATGTTCCACTGTATTTCTCCAAAAAGAACTAGGGAGGTAATGTGCCACTAGAAATTACTGATGTCAAACAAAAACACCCCCAGAAGGGGGTGTTTTTGAACCTTTTCTTTAGGCCATCTTTACTTCAATTGAAACTCCAGATGGAAGAGATAGGTTTGTAAGTGCATCAATGACCTTTGGATTTGGATTCATGATGTCGATAAGACGTTTGTGAATCCTCATCTCAAACTGTTCTCGCGCGTCTTTGAAGACGAAGCTAGCTCGGTTCACTGTGTAGCGCTTAATTTCTGTTGGAAGTGGAATAGGTCCTACAACCTCAGCATCAAAGCGAAGTGCGGTATCCATAATCTGCTTCACAGATAGATCAAGAACCTTGTGCTCATAGGCACGTACGCGAATGCGTAGCTTTGGCGCAGTTTGCGCCTTCTTGCTCTCTGTTTTCGTTTCCGTTGCCATATAAGTTTACAAAGTTCTAATTTCTAATGAATCAACTTAGGCAACAACCTTTGTTACCACTCCAGCTCCTACAGTCTTTCCTCCCTCTCGAACGGCAAATCGCTGTCCATCCTCGAGCGCTACCGGTGCAGATAGCTTTACCTTAAAGGTAACAGTATCTCCAGGCATAACCATCTCTGTTCCTTCAGCTAGGGTTACGTCTCCAGTTACGTCAGTTGTACGGATGTAGAACTGCGGCTTGTATCCTGAGAAGAATGGTGTATGACGTCCTCCCTCATCCTTTGAAAGTACGTATACCTCAGCCTCAAACTCAGTGTGAGGTGTTACTGATCCTGGGATCGCAAGCACCTGACCTCGGTGGATCTCCTCCTTCTTTGTTCCTCGAAGAAGAATTCCAGCGTTGTCTCCTGCCTGAGCGCTCTCAAGCTGCTTGTTAAACATCTCAACTCCAGTAACGGTAGTTTTTGCGGCCTTGTCGTCGATTCCAACGATTTCGATCTCATCTCCTACCTTGATCTCTCCTCGCTCTACACGTCCTGTAACTACAGTTCCTCGTCCTTCAATTGAGAACACGTCCTCAACTGGCATAAGGAAAGGCTTGTCTGTCTCTCGCTCAGGAAGTGGGAAGTACTCATCCATTGCCTTTACAAGGTCAAATACCTTCTCTCCAAACTCTCCGTTTGGCTCTTCAAGTGCCTTAAGTCCTGATCCTCGGATCACTGGAGCGTTCTCTCCATCGAACTCATACTTTGTAAGTAGCTCTCGAACCTCCTCCTCAACTAGGTCTACAAGATCAGCATCCTCTACCTGATCAACCTTGTTTAGGAAAACAATGATCTTAGGCACTCCAACCTGCTTTGCAAGAAGAATGTGCTCTCGAGTCTGTGGCATCACTCCGTCTGAAGCTGCTACCACAAGTACAGCACCATCCATCTGGGCTGCTCCCGTAATCATGTTTTTAATGTAGTCGGCGTGACCTGGCGCATCGATGTGTGCGTAGTGTCGCTCCGGTGTTGTGTACTCGTTGTGTGAAAGTGCGATTGTAATTCCTCGCTCCTTCTCCTCAGGTGCGTTGTCAATCTGATCAACGGCCTTCATGCTCGAACCATATCCATCTCCCTTAGCGTTTAGAACGGTAAGGATAGCGGCTGTAAGCGTAGTCTTTCCGTGGTCAACGTGACCAATTGTTCCTACGTTTACGTGTGGCTTTGAACGATCAAATGCTTCTGCCATATTAGTAAAACTATTACTTGTTAATTTGCTTTTAAAGAAGCAGTGGAGTGTGCGCGAGAACAAATCTTGCCACACCACTACCTCCAACTCATGCAAGCGCCCCGTATAAATACGGTTAATAAAAGGCGCAGGTATGCGTTACGGGTATCCTACATCAGAGAGTGCAAAGGTCAAGCCCCGAACATCCGTTCGGGGCTTAGAGCTTATGCATATACTTCCCTGTGCAAGGAAAACACAGCATCAACGTTCGGCAGGCGTCTTTCCACGCTGCGATATATCTGACGAGCAGACTCTGCTGCCGTCATAATCGTCACAATTCGTGAAAATTCCCATATCATTGCCTGAGCGCTCGGATCAGGCACCATAACTTCTTCCCACCCCTTTTTAGAAGGAGAAGAGAGGGAAACAAGAGTGCGAACCCCATTAACCTGCATCTTTGAATGATCAAGATCATTAAAGATAAGGCGCATGAGAAGTTCACAACCCTCTTCTGCAACAGCAATGCTACAAAAGAGCGGGAACTCCTGATGCCCCATAGGGACAGAGATTCGCATCTGCAAGCCTTGGTATGCTACCGGGATGCTCTTTTTGGAGAACATGGTAGCAATACTGGCCTCAATTGCAGAAACTGGATCGTCGTCGTCAGCAACATTAACTACATCACGCATCACGTCCTCCTTAAATAACGTTTATACTCTGTATTTCATACTACTCTTATTTTTAAAAATGCCAATGATAAAGCCTCGGATTACTCCGAGGCTTTTCTTTGAGATCGTACAGCTGCTTTGCGCCTCCCTAATATATACCGTGACCATTCTTGATCAATGCGGGGCATTTTCGTTATGAACTCATGAAGCGCGTAGTCTGCACACCACCCAACATCCTTCACTTCAACACTGAAAAATATTTCCCATACAAGGTCTTGGCTCGGCAAAAGAATAAGGCGATTCCCATATCCTCCCTTATATACATGATGCCCCAAGACTCGAATGTTTCCGTCATCAAAGTGATAGATCTTTATTTATGCAATAAATTGGAGCTCTTCATGATTTCCAACCTCTTTTACACAAAAAGATGCTTTGTATGTCCTGTGACCAACAATAAGGTCTACACGTATCTTGTCTCCACCAATTTTTCGTTGAACATTAAGATTACGGTTCCTGCACTCCACCTCAATCTTGTCTGCCATCCGAGCAAAGAAGCCGGACCGCTTGTTAAACTCAACAATCTTGCCCATTTCTTCCTTCCTCTCTTTATGAAAAGAACACTCTATACAGAGTGTTCTTTTCAATCTATTTAGTCAATAGTTACGCTGTTCCGCGTGCTTCTGCAATTTCTTTTGCAACGTTTGCAGGCACAACCTCGTAGTGGTCAAACTCCATAGACATGTTTCCACGTCCCTCAGTCATAGACCGAAGAGTTGTTGTATATCCGAACATCTCAGATAGAGGTACCTTCGCGTGAAGAAGCTTCATTCCTCCTTCAACATCGTCCATAGACTCAATGTGTCCTCGCTTTGAAGTTAGGTTTCCATTGATGTCTCCCATGAACTGCTCTGGAGTATATACCTCCACCTTCATAATAGGCTCAAGCAATACAGGCTTTGCTTGCTTTGCTCCCTCCTGGAAGGCCTGGATAGCAGCCAACTTAAAGGCAATCTCAGATGAGTCTACCTCATGGAATGATCCGTCATAAAGATCAACAGATACATTCACCAGTGGGTACCCAGCGGTAACTCCACGAGTCATAGCCTCCTTAATACCCTTCTCAACAGCAGGGATGTATTCCTGAGGAATAACTCCTCCCTTAATGTTGTTAATAAATTCAAATCCCTCTTCTCGCTTCACATTCTTTGCGACCTTTGCATCCTCTTCAAGATCCTCAAGCGGCGCAAGCTTTAGCTTCACATGTCCGTACTGTCCCTTACCTCCAGACTGCTTAATGTACTTGTGCTCAACCTCTGAAGTTCCCTGGATAGTTTCTCGGTATGCTACCTGTGGCTTACCTACATTTGCCTCCACATTGAACTCTCGCTTCATTCGATCAACAAGAATCTCAAGGTGTAGCTCTCCCATACCTGCAATAATAGTCTCAAGCGTCTCTTCATCTGAAGATACCTTAAAGGTTGGATCCTCATCTGAAAGCTTTCTTAGTGCTAGACCTAATTTCTCCTGATCGGCCTTAGTCTTAGGCTCAATACGCATCGCTACCACTGGCTCAGGGAATGTAATCTGATCAAGAATAATCTGATCATTCTCATCACAAAGAGTGTGTGATGTCTTTACGTCCTTAAGTCCTACCGCAGCTGCAATCTCTCCTGCGTATACCTCCTCTACCTCCTCTCGCTTATCAGCCATCATTCGCACGATTCGTGATAGTCGCTCCTTCTGTCCTGAAGTTGAGTTGTATACGTAACTTCCAGCCTTCACCGTTCCTGAATACACACGGAAGAATGTAAGTGATCCTACGAATGGGTCAGTCTGCAGTTTAAAGGCAAGAGCAGAAAATGGCTCATCATCTTTTGGAGCACGTGTTACTTC
Source organism: Candidatus Minusculum obligatum (assembly GCA_002331145.1). Classification (GTDB taxonomy): domain Bacteria; phylum Patescibacteriota; class Minisyncoccia; order Phycocordibacterales; family Phycocordibacteraceae; genus Minusculum. The sequence goes on from DCYT01000001.1 coordinate 322,847, forward strand.
CTCTCCTGTCTTAGGATCAACTCCCTCAACTGGAGGCAGATCAAGTGGAGATGGTAGGTAATCCACTACGGCATCAAGAACTAGCTGCACTCCTTTGTTCTTTAGAGCAGATCCTGTGAACACTGGGAAGATTGCGTTTGCAATCACAGCCTTTCGAAGACCCTCCTTAAGCTGCTCGATAGTGAACTCTCCTCCCTCAAGGAATGTATCAAGCATGTCCTCATTATTCTCTGCGATTCGCTCAACAAGCTCAGCTCGGAACTTCTCCGCATCAGCCTTCAAGTTCTCAGGAATCTCTTCCTCTCGAACATTCTCTCCCATAACTCCATCGAAGTAGTACGCCTTCATCTTTAGAAGATCTACCGCTCCCTCATGGTCTCCCTCCTCTCCAATAGGAATCTGCATTCGGATAGCCTTCTTTGAAAGACGGCTTAGAATAGATTCGTATGAGCGCTCAAAGCTAGCACCTGTTCGGTCCAGCTTATTGATGAAACACACACGTGGCACTTTCGCTTCCTCTGCATATCGCCAGTTAGTCTCTGACTGTGGCTCTACTCCCGCTACCCCATCAAATACCACAACAGCACCATCAAGTACTCGCATAGATCGCTTTACCTCTGCGGTAAAGTCGATGTGACCTGGAGTATCGATAATGTTGAAGTTTGTTCGATCTGCATCGTTCTTTGGATCTCCATCTGTCTTGGTATAACCACAAGAAACAGCAGCTGAGGTAATAGTAATTCCTCGCTCTCGCTCCTGGTCCATCCAGTCAGTTACAGTCTCTCCGTCATGTACCTCTCCAATTTTGTGTGAGATTCCGGTATAGAAAAGAATACGCTCAGATGTCGTTGTCTTTCCCGCATCAATGTGGGCGATAATTCCGAAGTTTCGGACCTTATCTAGTGGGTATTGTCGTGCCATATGTAATTAAATAAAAATAAAAGCGCTCAAACGCTGTTGGGGCTAGCATACTAAAAGTGGGTAGGAATGCAAGAAAAAACACCCTCTCGGGTGCTTTCTCTACCAGGCAAAGTGAGCAAACGCCTTGTTGGCTTCTGCCATCTTGTGCGTATCCTCTTTCTTCTTAACTGCATCTCCTTCATTTGCAGCTGCAAGCTTTAGCTCTTCAGCTAGTGCTTTTGCCATAGGTACACCCTTTCGCTTTCGAGCAGCACCGATAATCCATCGGTATGCAAGAGACATTCTTCGTGCATCACGTACCTCTCGAGGAACCTGATAGTTCGCTCCTCCAACTCGACGAGATCGAACCTCCATAAGAGGACCAGCGTTTTTAACTGCCTCATCAAAGATACTCATAGCATCTGCATCTTTCTCCTGAGCGATAATATTAAAAGCATCGTAGACAACAGCCTTTGCTGTCTCTTTCTTTCCATCAAGCATCACATAGTTGATGAATCGTGTAAGCTTCTCCGAATTAAACTTCGGGTCAGGTCGCCATGTTCGTGTTTTCTTTAGTGGACTTCGCATATTATGACTTCTTAGCTCCGTATCGAGATCGTCCTCGCTTACGTCCTTCTACTCCAGTTGCATCAAGCTTTCCTCGCACAACAGTGTAGTTAACTCCAATATCCTTTACTCGTCCTCCTCGTACTAGCACTACTGAGTGCTCCTGCAGAGTATGTCCCTCACCTGGGATATATGCAGTAATTTCCTGTCCGTTTGTAAGACGTACTCGGGCGATCTTTCGAATCGCTGAGTTCGGCTTTCGAGGAGTCTTTGTTGTTACCTTAGTACAAACTCCTCGCTTGAATGGAGATGGGTATTCAGTTGGTCGGTTCTTTAGTGAATTGAATCCACGTGAAAGAGCCAGAGTTTTACTCTTTCGCGTCTTATCTTTTCGCGCTTTCTTTGTAAGCTGATTTACTGTTGGCATAAAATAAAAGTCCCAACCGAGACTGCGCTACTCTACTATCTAATAGCGCTCTTTGCAAGTGTTTCTAGAGACGTCTTCGTCCAGCACGGATCATGAAATACATTGCGGCTCCTGCAAGCAACACGAGCAGTGTAATTACAAGCGGTACTACAGGAAGTGTCCCTTCGATAGAGATAACTGCAGCAGGGAGAGTAAGCGCTGTATTAATTGGAGCTGTTATCTCTCCCAAGTCCTCAGTTGCAGGCTCAATACTCTCAGAGAGAGTAAATGCAGCAGGGAGAGAAGCACTCGCCAGAGGAAGAGCGCCGAGTGTAAGGATATCAAGCTCATTTACTACATTCACACTATCCTTATTAAGGATGAAGGATGTTCCCTCAGTAGCAACAATACTTGGCCCATCGGTTAACTTTGTTGCAGTAAATATAAGAAAAGGTGTCTTTTGCGTAATTCCACCAGGGAATCCTGCTGTTTTAATAATCTGACCATTCTCTACCAGGTCATATCCTGGCTGAGAGAGTGCCACCCACCCATCTGCAACTTTAATATCTGAAACCTGCAGAGTTTTCTCATCAAAAGCAACGACTGCCTTTGCTGTATAGACAGCTTCCTCCCCAGGAAGAACATTCAAAACTACCTGCACGCTCTCTCCCACTGCAGCCTCCCCTGCAACAAACTCAAAGCTTGCAGCTCCTGCAACAAAAGGAAGAGTAAATAGGATTGTAAGAAGAAATGCTTTCATATTATTTCCAGTTAGCCATTAGAATATTGAAATCAAGAATATCAGTTACTCCGTCTCCATTTAAATCAGTCTCGGGAGACCCCCAATTTGCAATAAAGTAGTTGAAATCATTTACATCAACCACCCCATCTCCACCAAAGTCTCCCTTGATAGGTGTTGTGGTTGTAGTTGTTGGTGTGGGCACTGATACAGGAGCTGGTGTTGTAGTTTGAGTTGTTCCACTTGGGGTATCTCGCCCAATAATTACAAGGCGAGTAGCAACTTCTGTAACAGCTCCATTTACAAAGGTCACATTCCCTTCTGCATCTGCAGCATTAATCTTAAATGTCATACGCTCCCCTGCGTATGCTCCATCCTCATCTGCAACAAAGAAAAGATTTGGACTCTTTCCAAATGTTCCATCACTTTGAATTGCAGCGCTCCCCACATTTACATCATTAATGAAGACATTGAGTGTCCCACTTGTGAAATCTTCAACAGTTCCGTGCAGTTGGTGGGGTAGACCAGGCGCTGCAAAGAGCAGTGCTGGTGTAATAAGTAGTGCTGTAAGTAAAAGTAATCTCATATTATGCAGGTATAGCTAGTACAGTCTCTCCATCAACTACGTTCATCCAAAATCCATCTCCTGGAGATACTGCTGTTGGTGTTGTATTTGCTCCATCTTCATACCCCACAAGATCACTGTATGCAATTCCAGCTAATCCAACTGCTGCAAAAGCTGTATCGATTGAAACATCCTCTGTTGTATCAGAATCTGGCTGCAAGTATCCAACAAGCTGCCACCCAATATCTAGATCGCGCATATCAGTCTCCGCCTCTCCACTTCCTGAAAGTGTTACGTCAGCTGATACCTCAATAAAGTATCCAAATCCTGCTTCCATGGTTGTAAGGTTTGAAAGATCCGGGTTACCTGGGTAGTACACATACCAAACTCCATCAATGTAGGTCCACACAGACTCAACAGATGAGCTGATTCCTGAGAGTACAGAGGCAATTGAAGTATCTGCAGGATTTACAGGAAGTGAAATGAGGTTTAGTCCTCCATTTGCTGAAGTAAGGTCAATAGAAAATGGAATTGAAGAATCTCCCCCGCCTCCTCCGCCAGGAGCATCATCTGGCTGATCAACAGTAAGAGAGGATCCATCTGTAGTACTTGTTGCAGTTGAGCTATTTCCTGCCTCATCAAGCACCGTGATAGTAAATGTCACTGCTCCTTCTGCAGTGTCAGCATCAACAGTGTACGTTGCTGTGCTTGTAGGAGTTCCTGTTGCAACAGCAACGTCACTCTCATCCAAGATTGCAACAGTTGTTGTGGCTGCAGTCTCTGCAAGAGCAAACGTTAGCGTTATTGTGTCCCCCTCTAACACTGCATCAGTTGAAGTAGCATTTGTTGTAAGACCAACAAAATTAATATCTATAGGTGTAGTGTCTGCCTCTCGAGTAGAGCTTATGGTTTGTTCTGCTGCCTTGTTTTCATTTAAATCTTCTACTGATCCAGGGTTAATAGCACCTACAACAAGCTCCACATCAATACTCGTAGCTTCTGTTGTACTTGCAAGCGTAAGCTCTACAACTCCAGGGCTAATCTCATCTGCTGCAGTAATAGTATTTTCTGAAAGAGAGAAATCTGTCCCTGTTGAATTTACCGTTGTTCCATGAAGGTCTTCGCTAAACGTCACATTGATCTTGTCTCCCTCCTGTGTAATTTCAGCTGCTGTTATTAATGGAGAAACTCCATCTGTTGGAGTGACTGTTGTCTCATCTAGTTCATTCCCATCAGTATCTGAAATTCCTGAGATAGTTACATCAGGCGTTGCGCCACTATCAATTGAAGAATTTTCTGTAACAGTGATCATTACCTCATCAAGGTTAAGTTCGAGACCAAACTCCCAGTGCCCTACTGCAGATACCGTATACCCATCTACTGTTACGTCATCTGTTGTAAGAGTTGTTCGGTCCACCACTGTAGAGAACTCAGGCTTGATAGTATCGATAAACCCATCGTCATCTTCATCGTATGTTTTTGCAGAATCAAAGGTAAATGGATTTGCTACTACTGCAGCCTCTGCAGTTAGCGCAAACTCCTTCTCCACTCCATCTGAGTCTGGATCATCATTTAGCGTAAAGACAACGAATGTATAATCTCCCTCATCATCTATAACCACATCAAAAGAAACCGTTTCGTCTGCTGCAAACCCTGGATTCCAAAAACAATACACAATTGGCTCAAAACCAAGATCAGAAATATCTTCCCCATCCCCACAAGAAACATTCGATAGTCCTGAGATCTCAGTATCTGTGTCATCAAGAATATAAAGATCAGCATCTACTGTTACCTCATCAGTATTGGCAAGCTGAATTTCAAAAGTTTTAGTCTCTCCAACGGTAAGTGTAGAAGTGCTTTCTCCATCAATGGTGAAGGAAACGTTTACTGGAGCTGCAAAAGCAATAGAAAAACCACCAAAAAAGGTGGCCAACAACGCGCCTGAAATCATTCCAATCACAGCAATTCTCTCGCTCATATCGTGGTAACAAATTACCACAAATTATTGATTTGTCAATAAAGGACATTTTCTCCCCTAAAGGACACCTTGTGTCCTTTAGAAAACGCCAAGCGGAGCGCCTGTAAAGAGAGTAAAGATTGATTGCACAATTGCAAAAAATGGTCCTGAAAGCACTGTTATAAATATAAAGATAAATAAGAAAAGAGAGATGATTCCTAATGACTGTATCTTCCTTTCAAAATTTTGAAATCCCATAGCAAATCTATATGGAAGAAGAGATCGCAATACCGTATACCCATCAAGTGGAGGCAGAGGAATAAGATTAAAGAGTCCCAAAAAGAGATTGATAAGCACAACAAGGGCTGAAAGCGCTATAAATGTGTCAGGTAATCCCGCACCAAAACGTATAACGAGTGAGAAAATAAGCGCTATAAAGATATTTGTGGCAGGGCCTGCAATAGCAACGATCGCTTCTCCAAAGCGCTGATTCCTTAAGTTTAAAGGGTTATATGGCACTGGCTTTGCCCACCCGAAAAGAAATCCAGCACTTGTTATCACCAAAAACGCTGGAATAAGGACCGATCCTACAAAATCAATGTGCGGAAGAGGGTTAAGAGTTAACCGTCCTGCATTCTTTGCAGTTGGGTCACCGAGCGCATATGCCGCATAACCGTGCGCCACTTCATGCAAAATAATTGAAACAATTAACAATATAACCGTGAAAAGAATGAGTTCAGACATAGTTAGTTAGGTATACCATATTTTTGTGCACTCTTTGAGCATTGACACAGCAATGCAACAGGAGTTTAGTATAGAAAGGAAAGGGGGATTGTCATGATCTTTGCACAAACACCTGCCGAGAAAGAGCATGATGGACGCCTAGTGTCTGCCCAAAAAAATATTGCCTGCTCTTCCGGCACACACACTATTCCTGCCGGGACAAAGGGGCGAATCCAAGATGCAAGAGATCTCTCGGACAAAGGAACAAGGATCCTTGTCCTCTGGATTAAGCCAGAAGATGGATCTGCTTGGTGTTCGCTCTGGTGTTCAACCACTGAGGTGATTGAATGCATTCCCGAAGGCCCGTAAGTATTTACGGGCCTTCTATTTATATATATGTTGCAATTATTTAGATTTCCTAGTAATCTACGCCCACTATGTCACGAAAATGTGCAATTACAGGAAAGACTTCACAAGTGGGCGGCGGATATTCAAACCGTACGCGTGCTACAAAGTTTAACCCAACAGGAAAACGTCGACGGCAGGTGAACCTGCAGCGACGTCGCATTTTCATACCTGAACTTGATAAGAGCGTTGCACTCACTGTCTCAGCTGCCGGACTTAAAGAAATTAAAAAGAACGGAGCATACGCAACACTAAGAAAAGCTCGAATCATCAAGTAACAAAAAGAACCCTACGGGGTTCTTTTTGTATACCTCTGTGTCTGCTTCGTTTCTTTTGAAAAGGAGATTTTTTCTTTTCCTTCCCCATCGCAATTGAACCGAGAGAGAACTTCTCTCGCAACAGCATTTGCTGGATTGTATGTGGGAATAGAAAATACTTCTTCAAAAACATCTGCAACCAGAGGATAGTGTGTGCAGCCAAGCAAGATAAGATCTGCAGAAATCTTTCCTTGAGTCTGTTTGTATTTCTCTAGCAACTTTTGCACCTCTTCTCTATTTTTTCCTGATTCAATATATGAAACTAATTCGGGAAGAGGCAATTCTTCTACTTTTTTCCCAATGCCTTTCAAGCGATCTTGATACACTCCTGAATCAATTGTTATCTGTGTCGCGCACAGCAAAATATTTTTCTCCTCTCTATTTTTTAAATCCTGAATGGTTGGCCCAACCATTTCAATAATGTTCTCTTTCGATAATGAGAGTGAAGTGAGCAACGGAGCGTCTAATGAAATTGAAATGCTATTACACGCACTTACAATCTCGACGACTCCTTCGTCTATAAGTTTTTGAATACTCTCTGCTGCCAATTTCTTCACCTCTTCTTTTGTCTTGTTTCCATATGGAGCATTTTTTGTATCTCCAAAATAAACAAGATCTGTTTTAGGGGCATATGTGCGTATTGCATTGAATACTGTAAGGCCGCCAAGACCTGAATCAAACACGCCAATCATATGTAAATAGTAGCCTATTTCCGCAAAAATGTTTTACCATCACTTACAAAGAGAATTGTTCCTTCCTCTGCAATCTCTAACACCTCTGCATCTGTTTGCCCTAACGCTGAGAGGACACTTGCATGAGGGTGGCCGTACCTATTTTCTGCACCAGCTGAAATAATTGCATACAAAGGAGACACTTCTTTGAGAAAAAGAGGGTCACTTGAAGTCTTTGATCCATGATGTCCAACTTTAAGAATTTCACTCTCAAGATTTTGCTTGAGCAGATACCGCTCAACGCCTTTGCTGGCATCTCCGGTAAGAAGGATGTCTGTTTCTCCATATGAAACTTTCAAAATAACAGACGTATTGTTTGTGTCCCCCTGTATATCTCTGTCAGGAAATAAAACTTCTGCAATAACATCTTTATCTAAATAAATTTTCATTCCCTTTCGAGCAACTACGTAGTTGCTCTCTTTTTCTACACGCTTCATGAGCTCCTTGTATATGAGCGTATCGTTTCCAACTCCTGGATCAAGAAAATTCTTTACAACATACCGATCAAAAACTGGAATGAGTCCTCCTATATGGTCTTTGTCTGGATGTGTCCCAATAACTACATCTATTTCTTTATCTGAGAGATCCATAATAGACGGAAGCTCTCGCAACACATCATTACCTGCTCCTCCATCTATTAATATGTCATTTCCATTTGGTGCTTGTATGTAAATTGCGTCTCCCTGACCCACATCAAGAAATGCCACAAGCAAATACTTCTCTTCAAAAATTTCGAAAAGAACTGCACCTTGCACAAAGAAGAGAAGAGTAATGAAACTAACTTTCATCATTCCCCTATGGTACGATACCCGCATATGAAACTCTACGAAGCAAAACAATTTAATTTACCAACTATCGAAGGACTTTCTGAGAAACAGATTGAAGTTCACCTAAAGCTATACGAAGGGTACGTAAAGCACACCAACCTTATCCGGGAGCAGATCAAGGAGCTAAAAGAGAAGGGTGCTCCACAATACGTTATCGACGAACTACGTAGGCGTTACGCATTTGAATTTGATGGAATGCGAATGCATGAGTATTACTTTGAACAATTTGAAGAGGGCGCAAAAGAAGCAACTGGGGACTTTAAAGATGCGGTCTCAGAAAAATATGGAAGCTTTGAAGACTTCATCTCCCACATAAAAGAGGTTGCAGGATCTCGAGGAATTGGATGGATTGTTGTAAGTCACGATGACAAGGAAGGTCAGATTCACACAACCTTTGCAGCAGATCATGAGCTCGGACATCTTGCAGGTACAAAAGTGCTTTGTGCAATTGATATGTGGGAGCATGCCTTTATGGTTGATTATGTCCCAGCTGAGAAAGGCAACTACCTTGAAACTGTATTACAAAATATAAACTGGGAAGTAGTAGGAAACCGATATTAAAAACAAACGCCGCAGAGAAATCTGCGGCGTTTACGTTTACTCCTTAGTAGCGAATGGATTTCGCTGTGGAGCTATCAGTTCTCGAAAGAACATTCGGTTCGCCACAACTAGGGCAGCGAGAACTGCAAGGATAATCTTCCAAGAAACCAGGTGCAAAAGAGTTAGAAAGAAACAGATCATGAACAATGAGCCAAGACCCATCACGAGCCAATCTCCTACTGACCACTTTCCAGCCTTAACTGGAACGATGGGAAGGTCCTTGTTGAGGTTTGCGCTGGGATAATGTGTCATTTCCCCCTCCTTTCCTCCACAAAAACCATACAATAAATACATACATAAGTAAAGTAACCCAAAATGGGAACACTGGAAGTGTAACTGCAGAACCTGGAATCGCTGCAATAAAATCAACGAGAACAAGAACATATGAAAGGGTTAGGTAGGCAGGGATTCCAAGCAAAACTCCAATACCTGGAATTGCCCCAAAGATTCCTGCAATAAGAGAGAAGAGCATTGCAATTGGAATTATTGGAAGCACAAGAATATTTGCAGGAAGAGAAGAAAGTGAAAGGAGACCTGTTAGATATAGCAATAATGGAAATACTGCAATTTGCGTACCAATAGTTGCTCCAACAATTTCTCTTAATCCAAACTTTTTAGTCACCCATGGAATATAACTTTCAATGAGAGGTGCAACATAAATCAATCCAAGTGTTGCAATGAAAGAAAGCTGAAAAGATGGATCGTATACAAGAATAAGTGGATTTAGAATCAACATAAACATTCCTGCCACAAGAAGAGCTCTGGTAAGTGCGTACGTTCTCCCTGTTGCCCGAGCAATAAGAGCGAGGACCGCCATGATTCCAGCACGAACAATAGTTGCTCCTGCCCCAACCATAAATACAAAAAGGCCGATTGAACCTGCGCCGATTGAAAGAGCAACCCTTTTAGGAAGAAACTTTAAGCTTCTCATTATTGCCTCTGCAATAATCGTTACGTTGTAACCTGAGAGCACTACAATATGAATAAGACCTGTAACAACAAAAGCATCGAGCAGCTCATCTCCCAGGGAGCGCTTTGCGCCAACAGTAATCCCTCCCCCTAAAGCTGACTGAGGCTCAGGAAGTGCCTGCATAATATTTCTTAGAAAGAAATCTTTTACTGCAAATAAGAAGCCTCGTATAGAAACGTCTCCTTTTTCTACAACCTCCACATCTGCAAATGAAACTACGTAGTGAATATTATCTTTTGCAAGAAATTTATCGTATGCAAAAACTCTTCCCGTATCTGTCTTGAAAGCCTCTGGCTTTGAAAGCATTCCTGTTGCCGTCACAACATCTCCAAATGCTATTGGCACAAAACGCTCTGTTGTTACAAGCACTCGAACCTCTTCATTCTCTACAATAAATCTTGTATGTGTTTCGCGAATATCAACTTCCTCTACAATCTTTCCCTGTATTGAAAATTCTTTCTGCAGAAAAGAATCTAAAGCTGTTTGTGGAACAAGTTCTGGAAGAGCCCGAAGCCCTCCAAACATAAAACCTAAAAACAAAAGCCCTATCAGGAGGACTTTTGAAACTTTTTTTATTGCTCCGTACCCAAAGAAAAGTAATGCGGGGACAGAAAGAAATAGGAGAAAGAATATTGAAGCACCCAAAAGAATTGTGTAGAAAATTCCAAGTACGAATCCAATGCTCAGTGCGTACAATTTCATAACTACGTAGTTAATTACGTAATTAACTACGTAGTTCCTCTATCCATTGCTTTATTTGCAAGAGCATCAGCTTCTTTATTTTGTTCTCTACGAACATGTTCAAATGCCACATTCTTAAATTTTGGCAGGAGATTTTGTACACGAAGATATTGCTTATACAATCCCTGGTCTTTTACCTTGTACTCTCCCAAGAGCTGCCTTTGTGCGAGCTGACTATCTAGCCGAACAGTCACTTCCTCTCCTTCTGCAATAGAGGAGAGCTTCTCAAGCCCCAAAATAATTGCTTCATACTCTGCCCAATTGTTTGTCTGCTCTCCTAAATACTCTGAAACTTCAGCAACAAGCTTCATGTCTTTATTAAAAATTGCAGCACCTGCTCCTGCAGGCCCTGGATTTCCCCTTGCTCCTCCATCCGTATATATCGTGTACATATGTAAGGGAGTATAGCAGAAAGCGCCTTTCCATCATTGGAAAGGCGCTATAAATTATTCATCTTCAAGGAAACAGACTCCCACGGAAACATCTTCGTGCTGCCCAGAGACAAGAAGGGCTCTAAAAGCCTCTCCTTCTGAAGCACGTCGACGCTGCCCCAAAACAGGCAGCACGATTTTGGCATTTTTAAAACCAGAATTCGTAATACACCAAGCAGGGTATGTCGTCTTCCCTCGAATATGAGACACTTCTTCATCTTGACGAGGACCCAAATTGGCTTCGAAGGAATCGCGACTATTGAAACGTATACGTATACGCTTACCTTGTGAGTCTTTCGAAAACAACTTTTCCAGCTTCTCATCAACACTAGAAGGACCTGAAAGAACTTCTCTTACTTTTGCAATCATTGGATCTCTCCTTTGATCTCTATAATGTTACTAACAAAATAGTAACACTTATATAACTTATGTCAATATACTCCCTATCCTAAGCCGTGGTGCATGCTTCCACGCATCCTTCTCAACAGAACCAAGAAAAGAAATTTTCTCTCCTGCTTTTAGTTTCTTTGCGTCCTTCCCAAGATCCCTTTTTGCAAAGAATGCGATCGCTTCTAAAGTTCCAAACCCTGTCTGAAAAACAGCTTTTACATGATCTTTCCCCTTTCCAAACCACACGACATCTTGCGGAACGACATCTTTGAAGAGAAATTGTGGCTTTTCGTTATCCATACCAAATGGAGCAAGCTTTGAAAGTCTTGCAAGAAGACCTTTATCTACTGCATCAAGCTGTAATTCAAGATCTGCATCAATATTTTTTTCTACCTTCTCAGATGGGAGCTTTAAGAATGCATCTGAGAGCTTTTCTTCAATAGTATAGATGGCTTCCTCATGTACTGAGAAACCTCCAGCTGCTGAGTGTCCTCCAAATCCTGCAAATACATCTGTTGAATGCGTCATAAGCTCAACGAGGTTTACATCAGCTCCTGTCCTACACGATCCTTTTATTAAATTGTTTCCTTCTCTTCCCCAAAGAAACACTGGGCGCTCATATTCTTCTGCAACAGAGTTTGCAACAAGACCTAGAAGTGATGGTCGCCAATTTGGATTTCCCATAACAATAACTGGAGACTCCACTCCGCGAACACTTATCTTTTTCTTTATCTCTTTTGTAATAGTGGCAACTGCAGTCTTTCTCGTTGCGTTAATGCGCTCAAGATCAGCTGCATGCTGTGCGCCAAGAGCCACATCTTTTGTTGTGAGCATTTCAAATGCCTGCATAGGCTCCCCCATGCGTGAGGCTGCATTGATTCGAGGCCCAATCATAAATCCAATATCGTCTTCAACAATATTCCTCTGGTCTACTCGAATCTTTTTAAGGAGCTGTTGTAGTCCTGGTCGTGGAGAGCGACGAAGTACAACAAGACCAAAGTATGCAAGCGCTCTATTCTCTCCTGTAAGGGACACCATATCTGAGACCGTGGCGATACCAACCATATCAAGCAGCCACTTCTCCCAACCTTTTGGAATATCAAAATCTCCTTTAGCTAAAATTCCTTGCGCCAACTTAAATGCAACACCACAGCCACACAAATCTTTAAATGGATACGTCTGCCCTTCTAGTTTTGGATTCAAAATAGTAATTGCAGGAGGCAATTCTTCCTGTGGAAGGTGATGATCGGTAACAATAACTTCAAGACCTAATTCATTTGCCCTCTTTACCTGCTCTACATCGGTAATTCCAGAGTCTACGGTAATCAAAAGTTTCGCCCCTCCTTCTGCAAGCTTCTCAATTCCAGGAATATTAAGTCCGTACCCCTCATTGTGCCGATGCGGAATGTAATTTTCAAAATTTGCACCTATCTTTTGGAATAAATCATGCATCAGCACTCCTCCTGGAATACCATCGGTGTCATAGTCACTCCATACAACAATCTTTTCACCCTCTTTTATTGCCTTCAATATCCTGTCTACCGCAACATCCATCCCTGCCATAAGGAATGGGTCGTGCAGATCACGCTCATAGTCTGGCTCAAGAAAGACTTTTGCCTCTTCTGCAGTTTTTATACCCCTGTGATAGAGAAGGTGGGCTATAAAGTCGTCATATTCTTCCAATTCTTTTCGTATTTCTTTCGGAACAGGATCTTTCAGAGAGATTTTCATGTGAAGAGATTTTAGCATATAGTGTTCTATATGACTGAAGAGACTATTTTCGATAAAATTCTTAGAGGAGAGATTCCCGCACACAAAGTATATGAGGATGAGCACACCTTTGCCTTCTTGGACATTGCCCCAATTAACAAAGGGCATACATTAGTTATCCCAAAAAACTCAACTCGAAACATTCTTACAGCAGATGAAGAGACATTTGCTCACGTAATGGAAACTGTTCGAACTCTTTCACCAAAAATCAAAGAGGCTGTTGGTGCAGACGGTATTACTATCGGAATAAACAACGAAGCAGCAGGCGGACAAGAGGTTTTCTACCTACACGCACACATCATTCCTCGCTTTGAAAACGATGGGCGCAAGCATTGGGGTGGTGAAAGCTATAAAGACGGAGAGGCTGAAGCAACTTTGGAAAAAATTGTAAACCAATTGAAAAACTAGTACTCTCTAAGCAGAAAGGGGGAGAAAATGGAACAGCCACTAATAAGGAGGCAGCGATTGATCGGACTATGGACGTCTTATCATACAGTTATACGCAAGCTTCCAACAAATTGTGAGCACTGTGATCAAGAAATACTCTTTGGTGAGTATAAGCGAGAAGTTTGGATTGACTCTCATCCGAGATTTGGTGACTTCTTCGTCATTCGCCGATACCACCTTCATTGTTCTTAAAACAACCTGCACCTGCAGGTTGTTTTTACAAAGCCTCAAGACCAGGAAGTGTCCCGTGTGTTAGAAACTCAAGCATTGCTCCTCCTCCAGTAGAGATAAAGGAGAATTCATGCTCTAGATCGAGTGACTCTATTGAGGCTACCGTATCTCCTCCTCCAATAATGGCGTGCGTGCGAGCATCTGCAATGATCTGCGCAAGCGCATGCGTTCCTTCTTTATATCCATTTTCATAATACCCAAGCGGCCCATTCCAAAGCACGGTCTTTGCTTCATCTATATATCCCTTAAGGACTTCAACAGTTGCAGGTCCTGCATCCAAAATCATATCCTCCTCTTCTACTTCATTTGGAAGACGAAGTCCTCCTCCTTTTGTTGAAGAAACAACAGCATCAACTGGACCAATGATTCGCGCGTCCTTTGCGAGCTTATCGAGTGATCCTGTAACTCCCGAAGTAACAGATCGTCCAATTGGGTACCCGCGAGCCTGTAAAAGATCATTTCCGAGTGCCCCTCCAATAAAGATCCGGTCATATGTATGTAAAAGTTTTTCAATAAGAGGTTCCTTTGTTGCAAACTTAGCACCTCCAATAATTGCAATTGATGGCCGCTTTGGCGAAAGGGCTTGCTTTAGCTCATCTACCTCCCCGCAAACCACACGCCCTGCATATGATGGAAGAAATTCTGGGATACCAACAATAGATGCGTGGTTTCTGTGGCACGTATCAAATGCATCTTGCACAAAAATATCAGCAAGTGATGCGAGCTCCTTTGCAAAATCTCTATCATTTTCTACTTCCCCTTTATTTCGTCGTAAATTCTCAAGAATCAAAACCTCTCCCGGCATAAGCATCGACACACGATCACGAACCTGTGGTCCTGTTACGTGCTCTGAGAAAGAAACCTTGGGAATTTGTGTTCGAATAAATTCATAGACAGGCTTTAGTGTTGCAAATGGATCTCGCCCAATATGACTTATTACAATTACGCGCGCACCCTTCTCTTGAAGGTACGTGACTGTCTCAAGAGCTCTACGTAACCTAAATGTACTCGATGGCTTCCCATCTACAAGGGGAATATTGAGTCCCAAACGAACAAGTACAGGAACATTATCTAAAATTTGTATGTCTTCTAGTCGCTTCATGCATCCATTGCTTCCACAAGTGCTTTTAATGTTTCTTTTGAAGAGCTCGCACGCCCTGGAAGGAAGCCATCAAGCCCTGGCACCATAAGACTTTTTACATTTTCTGCATTTACTGACCCTCCATAAAGAATTTTTACCGCTTTCATTACTTTCTCTGTAAAATTCTCTCGCAATACTTTCTTTATGAAGAGCACTGTCTCTTCTAAATCATCAGTTGAGATAGCTTCATTACTTCCTTTCCCTATTGCCCAGATAGGCTCATAGGCAATAACAATATTTTTAAAGTCTGCTTCTTTAATTCCTTTGAGCGCAGACACTATTTGCTCCGTAATAAATGAGAGGTAGGTTGCATGAGCATCTCGACTCTCCTCTCCTACACACAAAACAACTTTTAGTTTTGCAGAGAGTGCCTGACAGACTTTTGTGGCGACAATGCTATTTGTCTCCCCATCTGCCCTTCGCTCTGAGTGCCCGACAATTACGTGACTTGCACCACTATTTGAAATAACATCAGCTGATACTTCTCCTGTGTGTGCTCCTCCCTCAAAAATAGAGAGATCTTGTGCAGCTAAAGCAACTCCTGCCTTCTTTGCTGCAACATATCCAAGGTGCACAAAGGATGGAGCGAGGATTATTTTGTGTTTTGTAGTAAGTTTCCCTGCCGCCTTTACAACCGCTTCTGCATCATCTTTATTACTAAGATAGCTTTTGAAATTTCCAACGATAATCATTGCCTTTATCCTAGCACGCTAGTCTTCGCGCCATTCAACAAATTGATAGTCTGGTGAACTTACCGGTGTAAAAGGAGGTGGATCAGTTGCAAGGTTTCTATCATAGCTATTTACGCGATTCTCATACCCTGAAGTCTGGTTAAAGCACCACGGCCAGTATGTATACCCCCACTTCGTTCCTACTCGAGTATTTGAAACAATTGATCCTCGTACCGTAAGAGTGTCTTGGTGTGAGTTTGGATAAAAACAAGGGTAGAGATTTCGTCCAAAGTACCCTTCTTGTGCAATAAGGATGGCATTGATATCCAAATCTTCTGGAGATTCTGGAGAAATGTGAATATCTCCCTCTGCAAGAATAGTAAGGCCATCTGCACCACTTGTTGTTGTGTATTCAAGGTCATCTTCGATGATTACCTTTGGCTCATACCCTGCATATGTAGTATCTGCAGCAACAAGTGTAACTTTTCCTGAGATGGTTCCTTCAACCCACACTCTGTCTTCTATATAAATGAGTCCGCAATCAGATGGAATGCTGTAGTTTCCCAAATATCGAACTCTTCGAGGTACATAATAGTCATTTTCATATACTCCTGAATCAATATGTGCCCCAACATATATATTTGACCGTCGCACCTGATAGACATCTACTGTTCTATTGTTTTGAAAGACTAGACGATACCCCCTCCCCTCAGAAGTATGCCCTCCATATCCTGAATAAAAGATTCCATCACTTTGTGCAAGCGTACGAAGCGCATTAAAATCTTGCGCTATCCCTGCAAAATCAAACTGTGGAGATGGATACTCCCACAATTCTTGATCACCTCCATCCCCAAACACTCCAGGGGTAGTAGATGCAGGAGAGCAACCAAAGCTACTAGTACATGTCCATGTGCCTACTGCACTTGAAACTTCAGAATTGCTCGTACCATCAAAACGAATTCCTCCATTTGCATGGTAGCGACCTGAGATTTGTCGATCTGACCCAACCCACACATTGTCATCCACAATATAGGCATACTCTGCAACAGATGGCTGCGCATACCTTCCTGTAATAGTTGCTCTAACTGTCGGATCATCTGCAGACCACCCTGTTGAATCAATATCTATCGAGGTAATAGCTCCACACTGCTCATTCCCTGTAATATCCAGAGAAAACGTCCCCACGACATCACTCTCAGGATCTTCGTATGCAATATTGTATGGGCCTGCACCACCTGTACCGTGCTGCGTATCATCTGGATTATGTGCCAGAAACCACTTGTAGTACTCAAGCCCAGCCTCCGCAATAGCACGGGCCTGTGCCTTATACATTCGTGCTCGCTCAGCGTCTTGCTCTACCAAAACTCTTCCAGAGAGAGCTGCCACAGAAAAAACAAAGAGGCTTCCAAATACAATTACGAGAAGTGTGGTGTATCCGCCCTGTCTTTTTTTATAAAACATATTATTCGACACGAAGATTTCGAAGCGTAGCGCTTGAGGTAAGTGTAAACTCTTCCGGCGCTCGATCTGGATTTATATTCACGGTTATCGTTCCAGTAATAAATTTAATATCAAGCGGTGAGGGCGATGAAGAAAGTTCCATCCCATTTACATCAAAGTAAGAAAATACATCTGTTGCAAAAACAGCATTACGTACATTTTCAGAAATTATCTCTACCGTTTCTTGTCCTGTGTACGCCGGAGGAGTTCCTGTTGCCTGAAGGGTGTATCGAGAGAGTACTTCGTTTGCAAGATCGTACCTGATTCGCTCTACCGAATCATCTTGATCAACATCAGCGTAGAAGGTAATTGAATTTGGTCCAGCTGAAACAATTGGAAACGATCCATCCTCTGCAATCGTTGCTTCCCGCAAATCTTTCATCGCCTTTTCAATTCCACGACGCGCACTTGTTATCGCACCTGACTGCTCAAGCACACTTGCATTTGTCCTGTAAAAGAAAACAATTGCCGAACTAATCGCCAAAAGCACAATGCTCATAAGCGTAATAGTTACTATGGTCTCCATAAGAGTAAAACCTCGCTGCATGCCCTAACTTTAGCATGTGCTAACTCGTTGTAAGTATCACCGTAAGCTCTGTATCTCCTGAAACTACGTTGTCTTCTAGTATCTCTGTTATAAATCCACTCTTACTTACCGATACGTCATAGTCATTGAAGTTTCCAAGACCTCCAAAGTACGTCTGTCCGCACGCACTTGTTGTTTTATCTCCCAAATATCCAGTACGAGTAAGTGAAACATCAGCATCTTCTACAAATCCTTGAAGCTCATCTCGTACAGTAACCCGAAGAGAGTGAGTGCTGTCACTCTCAAGATATGCATTTATAGTGTTTGTTGTATTTGGATTAATTGCGAGGTCATCCGGACTACAAAGCTCTGCGATATCGTAGCCTGTTGTTGCAAGAGTGTACCCATCCCATTCAATATTTAAAATCTCATTCCACCCAGCAGGCCCTGTTGCTGCATTGATGGTGTGCTTTTTAATTTCTCCACCACTTGAATTTTCTCCAATAGATTTTGACCCTTCAAGGGTAAATGAAACATTTGGAATTGGCACAGGCCCACTATCATAGGCAAGTCGCCACTCACCAATCTCTGGCGTAACAGCAGTATCATTTGTCTGCATGTTCGCTCGAATATAGAGCGTATCGTATGTACTTGTCGCAATACCTGAGAGATCAATTGTTGAGGCAGTAAACCCTGCCTCATTTCCAGAAAGGACTGCATCCGGAAGCACTGTTGGAGTTCCTACATTGTCGTAGAGAATCTGATACGTAATTGTAGTCCCTGCAGGCTTTGTGCTCGTTGCCTGAAACAGACTCCAAGCACTTAAGTATGTTGGGGAAGTAGACGTACTTTGCGCTAGTCCGTCAGTATCGTAAACGCCAAGAGTATTTGTTAGGACAAGATCTCCTCCTGTAACCTCAGTACTACTTGCAACTGCAATATTACTTGAGCTAAAGAAAACATCCTCAACAAATACTGAAGCTATTTGCTCCCACGTTTGCACGCGGAGCGTTGAGAGAATATCTACAGGGAACGTGCTTGCAGTTGTTGCGGCCTCAACAACAGTTAGGTGACCTGGATTTGGACTTACATTAACTGCATCTTGATCATATGTTTGTGCGCTCGAGTATCCGCTTTTACTTACCGTTATACGATACCCAGTTGAAGTTGCAGCTCCGGGCAAAAATACATACCCACCACTTCCAGTAAATGTTGTCACATCTACTGTCGGTACAGTATCTGGATTTTGTATCCGAACTTGAGCTGAAGATACAGAGGCACCGAGTGCATCAATTACATTGATGCGAAGATTCCCCCCTCCCTCTGATGTTTCAATTCCTTTTGGTGTTCTGTTAGAAACTAGAGAAACACTCTTTTGCGTTCCATTTAAATCATACGTAACATCTACTTTTATTTTTTTGTAGTCGGTAATAATTCCTGTCACGTCCGCACCATCTAGTCCGTCAGCCGGATCATCAATGTACTGCACGAAGGTTCGTGTCGTATATTCTTTCCCATTAAGTATTGTTGTAAATTCTGGATCAATTAATCCAGCAGGAATTCCTCCAACTGTCCCGGTGTTTGCATAGGTAATAGAACGAACATATTCCATCTGCTCTGTTGCAAGAGAAGTTGCACCAGAGCGAGCCTTTGCAGCTGCTGTTAGTGCAATAGACGCACGAAACATTCCAAAGAGTGCCATGAAGATAATAAGAAGAAGCGCAATACCAACTATCACGTCAACGAGTGAGAGACCTCTGGTATAGAGTTTCTTCATATTAAATACTTTCAGTAATTGAATAGATAGGCGCGATCATGGCAAGCGCAAACACTCCCACAACTCCTGCAATCAAAATCATCAAAAGCGGCTCAACAATTGTTGAGAGATCTTTTGTCTTCTGCTCAACTTCCTTTTCATAAAATTCTGCCACCTCAAGAAGCATGTCTGATACTGCTCCGGTCTCCTCTCCAACTGCAATCATGTCTCCCATAAGAACAGGATAGAGTTCTGTATGATCTACAAAACTTTTTGAGAGTGTTTCTCCCTTCTTTACATACTCATGTGATTCTTTAAATACTTTTTTGTAGCTTGGATGCCCAATAACTTCTTCTGAAATCTCAAGTGCATGAAGCATATCTACCCCTGAGCTTAGAAGTGAAGCAAGTGTCCTGGCAGTCCGAGCTGTGTATGTTTCTTTTACAATAGGCGCAACAACTGGAAGTCTTAGGGTGATAGCTCCAAATATCTTTGACCCTCTTTCTGTCCGTACTGCATAGGTAAGAGCTCCGAAGAAAAGCACAAAGAGAGCAACAACAAGCAAGAAATTATTCTCAAGGAAAGCACTCGATGAAACAATTGCCTGTGTTGCAGCTGGGAGCTCTACCCCGAGCTCTTCGAAGGTACTTGTTAGAGTTGGCACCACAAACAAAAGCATCAGCACGGTGATGATTCCAATTGCAAGCAAAATAATTGAAGGATAAATCATTGCACTCTTTACTTTCTTCACGAGCGTGTGTGATCGCTCCATCTGCTTTCCAATCACAAGAAGAGATTCATGTAGCGTTCCACTTTCTTCTCCTGCCTTTACCATTGAGATAAAAAGTTTTGAGAAAATTTTTGGATGCTTTGCCATCGACTCGTAGAGAGAGAGTCCTTTTGAAACATCTGTTCCAATTTTTGCAACAACTTCTTTCAGAAGTGGATTCTTGCTCTGTCGCTCAAGCACAGAAAGCGCTCTTGAAACTGAAAGTCCAGCCTTGAGCATCGCTGCAAGTGTTTTTGTAAAGACAATTTTCTCCTCAACCTTTACCGCACCAAGGAAACTACGTAGTTTATTTAAAAATCCTCCGCCTGTTACTTTTATAGAAACAACTGTTCCACCTTCTGCTCCCACATGCGCATACACATCAGCTTTACTCTCTCCTTCAAGAGTTCCTGTATATTCTTTTCCATCTGATTTTTGCGCTTTGTACGTAAATTTTTTCACCCCTTAAATGTAGCACGCAAACAAAAGACCCTGATACGATTTCACGTACCAGGGCCACTAACCTACTAGTCTAAGCTCCCTTCTTCAAGCAAGGAGCTTGAAGAATAAAAGAGCAAAAATCCGAGCGCAAGCATAATGAATGCAAGCCACTCACTGCCGACGGGCAGTCCAAAAGACTGCGTCATGTCTGAAAAACCAATATACGTAAGAGGCCCTTCAAACGGCATGGGGTAGAGAGCCCCAACAACCTCAAAGGCAGCAAGTATCGCAATCACAGCCCCCATCCACTTCGCGACAAAGAAGACGAGTGCCGAAACCACAATACGAGAAAAACCAAAACGCAGTGCGATAATTCCTGCGACAAACGCCAAAACAACTATTGCGACATTGACAGGACCCGGCATAATGACCGAATCAAAATCCCCTTCTAGCACAGACCATACTTGATGCATGAAAAGTGCAATGAGAGAAAAACCAAGAACCACTGCCACTAAGCGAAAATACGCCATTTCAAATCCTCCGATTTCCTACCGACAAGATGCTCTTTTTATATAGAAACGTCAACTACTCAGAGATAACTCGAAGCACTTCTTCAAGTGAAGTTGTCCCAACAGCGGCTTTGTAAATTCCATCTTCAAGCATTGTAAGCATCTCTTCTTTTCGAGCCTGTGCTTCAAGTCCATCAGTATTGGCGTTTTGCATCATAAGCTCTCGCATCCCTTCACTCATACGAAGCACTTCATGGATTCCAATTCGTCCTGAGTACCCATCCTCACACTCAGCACTCTTCTCTGGATGATAGAACGTTAGATCATCAATATCACTTTTTGGCTTCACTAACTTCTCGTCCTTAAGGGACTTAAATGCTGCTTCAAAATGATCTGTTCGCGCAATCTCATCACGCGCTGCTTTATTTAGCTTGTACTCCTCCTTCTTGTCACAAAGCTTTCGCACCAATCGCTGTCCGATAATTACACGAAGTGTAGATGAGAGCAGGAATCGCTCAGCTCCCATATCAAGAAGTCTTGGAATAGCACCTGCTGCTGAGTTTGTGTGAAGTGTTGCGAGCACCAAGTGCCCTGTGAGTGCTGCATTGATAGCAAGCTGTGCTGTTTCTTTGTCTCGGATCTCCCCCACCATGATGATGTCAGGGTCTTGTCGCACAAGAGACCTAAGTCCTGACTCAAAAGTAAGACCAATATGAGGATTTACTTGTGTTTGGTTCACGCGAGGCATCTGATACTCAATCGGATCTTCAATAGTAGAGATGTTTACATCCGGAGTATTTAAAATATCTAAAATAGTGTAGAGCGTTGTTGTCTTTCCAGATCCTGTGGGTCCCGTTACAAGAATAAGACCAGTCTTTTGTCGTGTTGCTTCATGGATTCGCTCCAGATTCTCTCCATGGAACCCAAGAGTCTCAAGTGAGAAGCCTCCTCCTCCCTCTCGAAGAAGTCGCATCACCACCTTCTCTCCATAAAATGTTGGAAGTGTTGAAACTCGAAAAGAAACTTTCTCTCCTTCACTATCCATTTTGAATCGTCCGTCCTGCGGAAGACGTTTTTCATCCAGCTTAAGACTTGAAAGCACCTTAATACGAGCTGAGATTGAAGGCCCTGCTTCTTTTGGAAGTGTCATCGCATCATGAAGGAGTCCATCTACTCGATAGCGCACCATTACCTCATGCTCAGAAGGTTCAATGTGAATATCTGATGCCTTCTGGATGATGGCGTGCTTTAAAAGAGTGTCTACAATACGCACCACCGGAAGATCCTCTGCAATCTTCTTAAGCTCAGCTTCGCTTTTCTCTTCTCCGTCTTCCTTAATTACCTTCAGCGACTTACTCTCCTTTGAAATAATATCTCCGAACTCTTCTTTAAGGGTTTTTTGATACTGAAGGAGTGCCTGCTTAATTGAAACATCATCTGTAAGACGAACTCGCACCTTAAGACCAATCTTTTTTCGAATAGTATCGATAGCAGCAAGGTCTTTTGTATCAAGCATCGCAACTTCTACCCCCTCTTCTGTTTTGTTATATGCAACAATGTTGTTATTGCGAGCAATAGGTTCTGGAATAAGCGCCAAAAGATCTGGATCAATCTTTTTTTCTTTCAAATTTACAAAAGGAATACCCAGCACGTACGCACTAATACGCCGAAGATCATTTTCTTCAATTTTTCCTGTAGAAACCAAGACATCTCCCAAAGACCTTCCTACTTTTTCAGCTTCTTCTGCAGCTGCATCAACGTCTTTTTTAGAAACAAGTCCTGAGTCTGCAATAAACTCATGGAGCTGACGCTCATCAATTTTCATATATATAAAATAGCACGGAGGTATACATATATATGTGTGTATTCCCCTAATTAAAAAGCCCCGGACTTTTAGTCCGGGGCACAAGGGTGCTTTCCTCAGTTCTTTTCTGAAACAAAAAGAAATGTTCCCCAAGTAAATAATAACGCCGAGACAAAACCAAAGACTGGAGGCACTGAGTACCACCACAATGCAATTGGCTCGTCCATAATAAAGAAGGCGCGTACAGAAACCAAAGTGTAGAGAAGAGTTTGCGCCACAACAACCACCCCTGTTGTCTGATCTCGATTCTTCCGAAAACAAAGCGTATAAAGGACTGTTGGGAGCGCCACAGAAACTAACACCATTCCTCCTACTGCGACAAGGACACCTGTTGGCATTGGATCTGACCCATAGTCAAAAGAGTTCAGAAACAAGATGCTGTCAACGTAGTACATAAGCGCAGCAAACATGCCAGCACCCTGAAGTGCAACGAAAAAGAAAACTATCGCTAAAAACCGAAGCATCACTTCACCTTTGTGCACATTTATGTGCACCCTTTCTGCCATACGGGATACCATATAAAAAGTTAATACTCAAATTAAAAAAGCCGCACATACTAGTGCGAATACTTTCGGACAAATACGTGCGGCTTTAATGGCCTTAACCGCGAGTTACCAGATTGCGAAACGGAAGTTTCAAGAAGTAGAGAATATCATTCCCTGTAGCTTGTAGATACGATTTGAAACGATATGCATACTTGGCACGCGCTAGCGTGAGCCACCTTCCTGGCCATTGCAAGAAGATAAAAATCATCCAAGCAAATATAATGCCGATAACAGTAGCCCCAAACCAATACGGGCCAACAACACTTTCGTATACAATCGCAGCTGCAAATCCGAAGACGAGCGCAGATACAAACAGTAGCGTGAGAAACGCTTTTCTCATTCTTCGCTGCATCCCCTCTTCGAGCTCAGAAAGAAGATATTCTTCCCCTTCCTTCCTTTCCTTTTTCCGCTGTGCGATAACGCGCAGTCGATTAGACATTTTCATAAAGAACACTCCTCTGTTAAGACCGCAGGTATTTAACCATACTTAGAAATGCTTGACAACACATACTATATCGTTGTAACATCCTCCCACTCAAGGAAGTACGTATAGGTGTATCTTCACCAAAATCGGAAAACTGAGTGTCCAGGATGATGTGTGAGCTCCACACGAGGTAGACCCTCCGCCACCAGCTCCTTTCCAACTTGGACGGCCCGGTGTTGAGGCGCTTTATTGCGACTCCACCGGGCCTTTTTTATAGAGAGAACAAACGCGGCACATATATAAGTCAATATACCTACATTGACTTTCTGTAAAAAACCTGTATTATTCCTGTATTGATGACGTCCGCACCCGCGGGCGATTATTTTTACAAAAATTGAATAACAATTGAATATGTTTGACTTAAAAGTAATACAATCTGTTCTTGATCAGTTCGAGGAGGAGAAAAATATTCCTCGAGAAAAGATGATTGAGGCAATCGAGGCAGCCCTTGCGACTGCATATAAGAAAGAGTACGGAAAGCGAAATCAAATCGTTCGTGCGACTTTGGATATGAATACTGGAACTCCTGTATTTGAGCAGGTAAAGCAGGTTGTAGACGAGTCACTCGTATACTTTGATGAAGAAGAGGAGCGCTCAGAAGAAGATGAGCGAAGTTTCTTTGATTCTGAGAAGCACATTCTCCTAGAGGACGCGAAGCGTATTAAAAAAGATGTAGAGCTTGATTCTGAGCTTACCTTCCCACTTGAAGCACAGGCTGATTTTGGACGAATTGCAGCACAAACTGCAAAGCAGGTAATTATTCAGAAGATTCGAGAGGCTGAAAAGGGATCTATCCTTGAAGAGTTTGCAGGACGCGAAGGAGAAATCGTATCTGGAACTGTTCAGCGTGTTGAGCGTGGAATGATCTACGTAGATCTTGGACGAACAACAGGAATTATTCCTTTTGAGGAGCAGATTCGAGGTGAGCGATACCGAACTGGAGAGCGAATTAGAGCTTACCTATACTCAGTTGATGAGGGAGCACGAGGAGTATTCCTTCGTCTGTCACGATCTCACCCTCAGTTTGTTATTGAGCTGTTTAAGCTTGAGGCACCAGAGCTTGCAAATGGAACAGTAGAGATTAAGGCCATCGCTCGAGAGCCAGGAAGCCGAACAAAGCTTGCAGTTATCTCAGAGGATGATCATATCGACCCAGTTGGATCTCTTGTGGGACAGCGAGGAGTTCGAGTGTCTACCGTAACAAGTGAGCTTGGAGGAGAGCGAATCGACATTATCGAGTGGAATGAAGATGAGGAAATGTTTGTAAAAGACGCCCTCTCTCCTGCTGAAGTTGTTTCAGTTGAGATGGATGAGAAAGAGCACAAAGCGGTTGTAACCGTAAATGAAGACCAGCAGTCTCTTGCTATTGGTCGCGGAGGACAGAACGTTCGTCTTGCAGCTAAGCTAACTGGATGGAGCATTGATATTGCCTCAATCGGAGGAGAATCAGTTGCAGAAACTGATGGAAATGAGGTTGAAGTTGCTCCAAAAGAGGAGGAGGCACCTGCTGTAGAAGAAGAAGTTGCCACAGAGGAAGAAACTCCAGTTGAAACTGAAGAAACTCCTGAGGAAACTAAGGAAGAAGAAGTAGAGGCTCCAGCTGAGGAGAAGGAGGAAGAGGAGAAAGCTTAAGTGATATAAACTATATATATGAACTTACTGCATGATATCGAACCAGGAACAGCTGATGAGATGAATGTCATCATCGAAATTCCAAAAGGTTCAAAAAATAAGTACGAGATTGATAAAGAGACAGGAATGATTGCACTTGATCGTGTGATGCACACCGCTCAGGACTATCCATTTGACTATGGATTCGTTCCTCGAACGCTTTGGGATGATGGAGATGCACTCGATGTACTTGTCCTAACCACATACCCACTAGCACCAGGTATTCTTGCTCGGTGTCGGCCAGTTGCGATCCTAAAAATGATCGATGGAGGAGAAAGCGATGACAAAGTTATCGCTGTCCCAACAGAAGATCCGCGCTTTGATAGCGTAAAAGATCTCTCTGATGTGAACCCTCACACCCTAAAAGAAATTGAACACTTCTTTGCTACCTATAAGAAGATTCAGAATAAAGAGGTGCAGACAGACGGATTCAAGGGAGCAGATGATGCAAAAGCAGCATTTGATCGCGCAGTAGAGCTCTATTCTAAGAAGTAATACTCCTTAGGGGATATATAACAGCCCGGCATATGCCGGGCTGTTATACTTTATATAGATACCCGTATGCATGCGGCGTAGCAATTATAAATATTAAAGATGTATCGATACATGAAGACAATACAAAAAGTAGCTGGAGCATCACTTGCACTTCTATTTTTGCTTGGGGGAGCTCCTGCATTTGCACAGGAGACTAACGCCGTATCAGCGGATCGAGATGCTAAGAAGCTAGAGCTTCAGGCAGATCGAGATGCGAAGCGCGCAGAACTTGAAGCAAAGAAAGCTGAGGCTGTTGAAGCACGAGATGCTAAGAAAGCTGAGGTAGAGGAGATGCGAGATGCGAAAAAAGGCGAGCTTGAAGAAAAGAGAGCAGAGCTCGAAGCAAATCGTGACGCAAAGAAGGAGGAGTTAGAGGCAAAGAAAGAGGAGCGTACTGCTGCTCGAGAGGAGAAGAAAGCTGAGCTTCGAGAAAAACTTACCGACCGAGCAAAAGAGCGAATCGGAAAGTACCTTGAGCGAATGACAGCAAAGATGAATGCCATGGCAGATCGTCTGGATCAGATTATCGAGCGATTTGAGGCACGTCTTGATGCCATTGAAGCAGAAGGAGTTGATATTAGCGAAGCAGAGCGAGCTATTGCCGCGGCAAAGACTGCTGTAGCTGATGCTAGAGAGCAAGTACGAGTACTTGCTGCAACTGGAGATGAGCTTATTGCAGCTCTTGATGCAGAAGATGGTGAGCCTCGAGAGGTTCTTGCAAAGGTGAAAGAAATTGCAAGCACGGCACGAGAAGCACTTAAAGATGCACACGAGTCTCTACGAGAAGCGGTCGAAGCCATTAAAAACCTTAAGCTATCTGCAAGCGTTCTAAACGCTGTTGAGTAATATGGACCAAGAACCACAAGCACCTAACCCAGCACCGGAGGCGCCAGAAGCACCAGCACCAAATCCAGCACCAGCTCCTGAAGAAGGAGCCGCCGGAGGAGGAACAGCACTTCTTGCTCTTGGAGTAATTGTTGTTGTTATCTTGGCTGGAGCATTCTTTATCTTCGGAGATAAGTACTCTGGAGCACCAAAAACAGAAGCTGATCTTGAGCAGCAGTTTGATGCTGCAGAAGGAGCAGCTCAGGCTGAAGTAGAAGCAATTACCGCAGTAGAAGAATCTACTGCCCTATCATCAATTGAAGCTGACATTAATGAGAGTGATCTCTCAGAACTTGATGCTGAACTTGATGCAATTGATCAAGAGTTTTCAATCTAAAGAAAACCTCTACTCTTTTTAAGAAAAGCGCCAATTGGCGCTTTTCTTGTACTCCACCATACTCCCTGATAGTATGCGAGTACTATGAAAATGGAAAAAGAAATCAGCAATAATCTCGTACCAATGGTGGTTGAGAAAGGCCAGTATGGCGAGCGAGCATACGATATTTACTCACGACTTCTAAAGGAGAGAATCATCTTCCTTGGAGGAGCAATTGATAATCACGTTGCCAATCTTGTGGTGGCACAGCTTCTTTTTCTTGAAGCAGAAGACCCAAAAAAGGATATTCAAATCTACATTAACTCTCCAGGAGGTTCGGTAACTGCAGCACTTGCGATGCTCGATACCATGAACCACATCAAGCCTGATGTTTCTACCGTATGTGTAGGACTTGCAGCATCAGCTGGAGCAGTTCTTCTTGCAGCAGGTACAAAAGGAAAGCGATTTGCACTCCCTAACGCAGAAGTTATGATCCACCAACCATGGGGAGGTGTTGAGGGACAAGCAAGTGATATTGAAATTACTGCAAAGCACATCCTTTCAACTCGAGACAGGCTTAACAAGATCCTCGCAGATGCTACAGGACAGCCTCTTGAGAAGATTGCAACTGATGTAGACCGAGATTTCTTCATGACAGCAGATGAAGCGAAGAAATATGGGCTTGTCGACAAGGTACACAAGAGCAAGTCATAGTTTTATCTCCATATTGAGAAACAGCGCTTACCTAAGCGCTGTTTTTTATACTTTCATTTCAACTACGTAGTTAATTACGTAATTAACTACGTAGTTGAAAAATGATCATTCTCGATAGCGAGAAGCAATTGCCGTCCAATTAACTTCCTCCTCTCCTACATCGTGGCAGATGAGTGCTCCCCTATCTTGCTCACAAATGCGCGAGCCCTCAGGCAGGCCATCAACGGTGCCATCTGGAAATATGACTTTGAGTGCTTCGCCTTCAAAATCGATCCAAATGTATCCGTAGATCCCATCTGCTCGCTGAACCCTTCCAGGCCAGCAGCCTAGAGAACCATCATCCTTTCTTTCACAAAAGTGTCCGGTTTCTCTCTCGACACGCTCTGCAAAGCTTGGGGTATCTTCTAGGGTGAGAATAAACATCATTACTGTAAGAACAAGCATTGGCTTTTCCTCCTACCTATATAATACCGCACAAAAAGTAGCCGTTACCCACCTGGGTAACGGCTATACAATTCAGAGATCAATCCCGCCACATTGAGCAGGAGCAACGACACCTTGCTGCAGAGCATCACGGCGTCCAGCTGCATAGCCTTCTGCCTGACCAATCCTGCGGCCCATTTGCGCTGCTACCTGCATGCCTGGAACTCCCATGAGAAGACCTTCATATCGGCCAAGATTCATGAGTGACTCAAGGCGTGAAAATTCTTCATCTCCAGGATAGACAATATCCACGACATCGAGAGGGCCAGTAATATGGCCTTGCTGCTCATAATCGATATACCAGTACTCGTTTGCAGAGACCTGGCAACCGGTGAAAATCTTTTCCTCGAGAATCAGGAAGCCTGCGCGGCACTCTTGTTCTGAGGCCTCGGTGTCATCTTCAGCCTGAGTAAAGCCAAAGAGCAACAAGCTTGCTACTATAACAAAAACTTTTTTCATTTTTGCCTCCTTTTCTATAAACACAGTGCCATTTAGGCCAGCCTCAGTCAATAGAACCTGCTCCTTATTTCAGGTAGAGTACATACATACCCTAGTAATAAACCTTTCTTCCTGAAACGGTAGAAAGAAGTAAAAAATATGTCGTTAAAATTAGTATTTGTATTAATCGCCCTGTCGGGTGTATTTGGAATCCTTTTAGGATATGCCTTTCGTTGGCTTGTGGCATTAGGTCACAGCGGATCGCTTGAGCTTGAAATTAAGCAGCGGCTTCTTGAGGCTAAGGAAAAAGCTAACCGGATCACCGATAAGGCTGAAGAGGAGGCTGAAAAAACTGAGCAAGAGAAGCTTAAGGACGTTCGTATACGTGAAGATGAGGTACGAGAGAAAGAACAGCGACTTATTAAACGCGAAGAGCTCTTGGATGAGCGCCAAGTTGATCTTGATAAAGAAGGAGATCGCCTCAAGCGTGAAGAAGCAACGCTCGAGCGAAGAGAAGATGAGGTAAAAGAGCTCAAGGAAGAACGAGAGAAACAATTGGAACAAGCAGGAGATCTCTCAGCTGAAGAAGCACGAGAACTACTTCTTAAAGATATTGAAAAAGACCATGAAGAAGCTCTTATGCTTCGCCTGCAACGTCTTGAAACTGTTTCAAGAGATGAATTAGAGGCAAAGGCACAAAACATTATCACCACTGCCATCCATAGACTTGGAAATGCAGTAAGTGCTGATGTGATGAGCTTCCAATTCCCTCTTCCTAATGATGAAACAAAAGGAAAAATCATCGGAAAGGAAGGTAGAAACATTCGAGCATTCGAGCGAGCAACAGGTGTAGACATTATTATTGATGACACACCCGAGCACATCACCATTTCTTCTTTTGATCCAATCAGAAGGCACACTGCACGCATAGCTCTTGAAAATCTTCTTGCAGATGGACGTATTCAACCTGCAAAAATTGAAGAGGCTGTAGCAAAAGCAAAGCAAGAAATCGAAGATACAATCAAGCAAAAGGGAGAGGAAGCGGCATATCAGGCAGGAGTTCACAATATCTCTGCCGAACTTACCAAGCTCCTTGGACGACTACACTTCCGTACAAGTTATGGACAAAATATCCTGCAACACTCTATTGAAATGGCGCACATTGCAGGAATGATAGCTGAGGAAGTTGGTGCTGATGTATCTGTTGCACGCTCTGGCGCACTCCTACACGACATTGGAAAAGCAGTAGATCATGCCGTACAAGGTACGCATGTAGAGATTGGACGAAGGATTCTTCAAAAATATAACGTTGATGAGGCTGTGGTTAAGGCAATGCAGTCACACCATGAGGAGCACCCGTATGAAACGCCTGAATCTATCATCGTACAGGTTGCAGATGCTATCTCAGCTGGAAGACCAGGGGCTCGAAGAGATACCGTAGAGAACTACCTGAAGCGCCTTGAGGACCTTGAGCGTATTGCAAAGGAATTCCCTGGCGTAGAAAAGTGTTATGCCATTGAAGCAGGGCGTGAAGTGCGTGTCTTTGTAAATCCTGGAAAGGTAAAGGATGTTGAGATGCATAAACTGGCTCGAGATATCGCAACAAAGGTGCAGCACGACATTCGATATCCTGGAGAAATTAAGGTGAACATCATTCGAGAGAATCGAGTGGTTGAATTTGCCCGTTAAATTGGGGGTATTGCGCTCCATATGGCTTTATAGGTATACTTTTAGCTAGATGCCTTCCGGGATCATTTAAAAGTAATGAAAGTAAGACATGAATAAAGCAGATGTTATCGCACGTGTTCACGAAACACTTGGTGGAACAAAGGCTGATTCTGAGCGAGCAGTAGATACTGTTATCGACACAATCGTAAACTCACTTAAAGCAGGTGAGGAAGTATCAATCGCAGGACTTGGAATTTTTGAAGCTAAGATGCGAGCAGCTCGAACAGGACGAAACCCACGAACAGGAGAATCTATTCAGATTCCTGCAATGCGGGTACCAAAGTTCCGAGCAGCGAAAGCTCTAAAGGACGCGGTGAAGGGATAAAAACTCTCTTATATACCTAGGTAACAAAAAAGACCCCAACAGGGTCTTTTTTGTATTCTTGGTGCGGGTAGGGGGAATCGAACTCCCGTCCTCTGCTTGGAAGGCAGATGTTCTACCACTAAACTATACCCGCAGTGGAAGCTAATATAGCATAATTTTTGCATAAGAAAACCCACCAGGTCGGTGGGTTTTCTTATGAGAAAAACTGATTACTCAGCTGCCTCCTCTGCTCCCTCCTCAGCTGCAGGTGCGTCCATTGCTGGTGCCTCCTCTGCTGCTGGTGCCTCCTCTGCTCCCTCAGGTGCCATTGCTGGTGCCTCAGGTGCGTCCATAGGTGTTGCGTCTGCGTCCATATGTATATATACACTAGACTAATAATGAAAGCCTGGCGTTGAGCCAAGCACTGCGCACGAGTATAGCACAGGAAAGACCTCCGTCTACCCTAGACAAGAAAATTTGTGGAGGGTCAAATTTTTGGTACTGTACGCTTATATGCAAGGCTTTATAAAGCTTCCAACACTTCTGGCATCTGTAACTGGTGGATTATTTTTTGCTGCTGGATTCTTTCTTTTTATTCAAACAAATGAGCCCGTAGAGCTTACTCTTGAAGAGACAAACTTTGTTCCTGTAGAGATTGTTGAGAATACATTTGAACCTGCCCCTTCCCTTCCCACAAGCACGCCTCCTGCAGTAGTTGAGGAAGAGGTTGTTGAGGAGCCAAAAATTGAAGTTCCTATTGTAGAGGAACCGGCAGAAGCTACTCCTGTTGCAGCACCGATTCCAAAAGAAGAAGTTGTTGCTCCTACACCAAGCTACATTCCAAAAGATTTGGAGGTGGTAAATGCCCAAGTGCAAAAAGCACTCGTTAATATTTTATGCATCGCAGATCCCATCTCTCCTGTTGGATCAATTTCAGGATCTGGAATTATTATCGATCCGTCAGGAACCATTTTGACCAATGCGCACATTGCACAAACACTTCTTCTGAAAGACTACCCATCAAAGGATGCGATCTCTTGCACTATCCGAACAGGATCTCCTGCAACTCCTGCATACAAAGCAGAACTTGCATACATCTCCCCTCTTTGGGTTGTCGACAATAAGGAAGCAATCATTCAAGAGAATCCAGTTGGAACAGGAAAAGATGACTTTGCCCTTCTTACCATTACAGGACCATCTGAATTTGGAGAAATGCCAGAGTCTTTCCCTTACATTCCCATGACATTTGACGAGGCAGCAGTTGGAGATGTTGTTATTAGCGCAGGGTACCCTGCAAGCTTCTTAAGTGCTGATGCAATTAGACGAAACCTTGTACAAATCTCTGCAGCAGGGACTATTGAGGATGTATTCACCTTCTTACAAACAACGCCAGATGTGCTCTCTCTTGGAGGTGTGCCCCTAGCACAACAAGGGGCCTCAGGAGGTGCTGTAGTGCGCTCAGACGGGAGTTTGCTTGGCCTTGTAGTTACCAGCTCTCTTGAAGAAAATACGCAAGAGAGAGACCTAAGAGCCATTAGCACCGGACATATTGCTCGAAGCTTTGCCATTCAGCATTCAGCTAACTTTGGAGCCTTTGCGACAGGAAATATCACACCTGAGTATGAAAACTTCACAGCAAATGTTGCACCGCAATTAACTGAATTGCTTCTGACTGTCTTGGGAGAGATTTAAAATATGAAATTCTATAGAGTTACTACAAACGGAACTGGAATCTACGAAGCAGTAGATAGAGACTGTCCAAAAGATTCTAATCTTCGCAAGAACAAACCTGATGGTTCTTGGCTGCCTAAAAAAGGATCTCAATTCCCTGGAGCTATTTCTTACTGGACTGAGTATGGTTGGAATAAATACCAAGACTCTGGCCTTTTTAAATGGCAGGAATCTGTAACCTCTGGGGAAACAGAGGTAGAAATATTAGACCAAAAACCTTCGGATATTTTATACGAAGACGAATACCAACTAATTATCCCTACCCCTTCTTCTGATAGATAACTTGCGTAGGATACGCAAACTCAATCTTCTCTTTTTGGAAGTGCTCCATTAATGAGAAGTTAATTTCTTGCTGAATGTCCAGCGTAAGTGTGTAGTCTGGATCCTCTGAGAAGTATGTAACTTCAAATACTAGCGCTGAGTCCCCTAGATTCTTGAAGTGCACTCGATCAAGTCGAACACCTTTGAGGTTTTTGAAGATTCCTTCAACCAACATTGGTACTGCACGTACTTTCTCCATAGGAGTTTCGTACAAAATTCCAAATTGGAATGTTGTTCGACGCTCTTCCATCTTTCCAAAGTTCTGAATACTCTCACTTGTTAGATTTTGATTTGAAAATACAATCTCTTCTCCCTGGAGTGACTTAATTCGTGTTGTTTTGATTCCAACCTTCTCTACTGTTCCTATGTACTTCCCTACCTTGATAGTGTCTCCAATAACAAATGGCTTATCGAAGTAAATTGCAAATGACGAGAAGAGATCTGCAAGAATATTTTGAAGTGCAAATGCAATTGCAATACCTCCAATTCCAATTCCTGCGATAAAGGCAGTGATGTTTACCCCAAAGTTTGAGAGCACAAAGACAAATGCAAGCACCCAAAGTATTACTTTGATGATCCCTGCAAGAAAACTATATGCAGATGTTGTTGCAACATCATCTTCACTCTGCCAACGAGAGATTATGTAGTCGATAAGGATCTGAAGAGCAACAACAACTTGGTACGCTACCCAGATAACCAAAATACCTCCTGCAATAGAGTCTACAATCTCAGGAAATGCGAGCCTCTGATACCCCAAGAAGAGCGCAATGTATGCATAGAAGCCTGGGCGGATACTTTTTACAATCCGAATTGCTGCATCATCAATTGTTGTGGCGCTTTCCTTTGCGAGCGCTGCAAGGCGACCTATAACAAACATTTGAAGAGCTCCAAATACCGCAAATGAAACAGCAAAGAGCCCTGCTGCCTCAAGGTACTGCATAACCGTATTACCAAAATAAACTGCGTCCATTGCTAGATCCATATATTAAGAAATTAGCGTATAAAACTTTGTCGGGGAGCCGAGAATCGAACTCGAACTACATCGTCCCAAACGATGCGTACTACCACTATACTACACCCCGAATGTTGTGCCGGAATAGTATCACACTCTAGATATTCCGCTATATCCACTTTATTAACTGCCCTTTAGTCCTTTATTTGTGAACAACTGTCCAATTAGCTATTTGGTTTAAATAAAGGGTTTTTATTCTGTATTGGACATAAAGACATGTCCTTTATCCCCACTATTCACACAGTTGTCCACACTATTGGGAACATGTCTTTATGTGTCGTATACTCAACATATGAAGCTCCTCCTCAAAGAAACCTACCTTGCCATGGCAAAAAATAGCCCTGGCTCAAAAATCTTTCAAACACTCTTAGCAGAAGTTGATGGAGAGGAAGTAAATATTCTAAAAGGAGGCGATGTCTCTTGTGCATACTTTGTCTCTACCCTATTAAAGATATTTGATCTTGTTAAAACCCCTCACGCTACTGTCTCAGGACTTGAAAAAGACCTTATGCAAAGCGGCTGGAGCAAATCTGAGGAGATGATACCTGGAGCTATTCTTATATGGAAAGCAACTGCCCAAGCAGGTGATGAGATGCACGAGCATGTTGGCATTTACCTAGGAAATGACGTTGCGGTAAGTAATTCATACAAAGAACTAGTGCCTGTTGAGCACCACGCAACCTTCGATAATAAAAGAAAAGTGCGCGCAATATATACGCACACCTTTCTTTTGTAATTTTTGTGCACCCGGAGGGACTCGAACCCCCAACCCTCTGTTCCGAAGACAGATGCTCTATCCTTTGAGCTACAGGTGCAAAGTATGCTGATAATACACGAAATTATCTTTTTTGGTAGTGCATGATGAGTAACTGCTGCCAAAATTTTACCTTGCGAAGATAGTTTACTTTTCCTAACTCAATACGTAAACAACCTTTATACGATGGCCGTTTTTTAATTCCTAGACCTGTTGGCTTATAAACAGTCTTTTTAAAGTGACTAAGATCAACTCCTATTTTTTCTGACCAAAAACCTTCACAATTCTCTTCCCTATACGGCTTATGTATGAATAAGCGCACAAAAATATCCCTCCGCTCCAACCCCAAATACTCCTCTATCCACCTGATCATAACGTTAATCATGTCTGGATCAGAGTTTGCAAAAGCAAACCTGTCATTTCTTTTTGCGCCCTCTGCCCAATATAAACCAACCCCCATTTGAAAGAGTGGGTCATATTTAAATCTTTCAAACTCTTCCTTTGCTTCCTGGAAAAGGATTTTATCTCGTTCCAACCGTGCCAAATGATGTGCTGCACCAGCACGTATTCTCCCTCTTGAAATATTTGCATCCTTTCTCTTCCTGAGAATATCTTTCTCTTGTTTGGTAAGGGGCATGTCTTTCAACCACAAAGACAGGCTGCTTTTTGCAACATTTACCTCTTTTAGGATTTCATTATAGGTATATCCTTTTTTGCGCAACCTCATCGCCTTCTTTTTTTCTCGAACCCTGTTTATCATAATATGTATATAATATACTAGGTTCAATGCATAATGAGTTCCTAAAACACTCATTGTGTATTACTCTACAGATATGAAATTCTCTATTCCAAAAGAGGTGCAATACGTAGTGGCTACAATCCAAGGAAATGGGTTTGATGCCTATCTTGTTGGAGGATGCACGCGCGACCTTCTTATTGGAAGAGTTCCCAAAGACTGGGACATAACCACAGATGCAGGACCAGAGGAGATTACTTCCTTCTTCCCTGACCAAAGCTTCTACAATAATGACTTTGGAACAGTTGGGGTTACACTCGAGACCGAAGAAGAGTCACTTAAAGTGATTGAAGTAACTCCCTATCGATCAGAGGAAGGATATTCGGA
Organism: Candidatus Minusculum obligatum; assembly: GCA_002331145.1. GTDB lineage: Bacteria > Patescibacteriota > Minisyncoccia > Phycocordibacterales > Phycocordibacteraceae > Minusculum. Next base: position 358,784 of record DCYT01000001.1, read on the forward strand.
CAGTAGACGACCAGACAAAGTATCTTTTGGAGTCTCTCTTGAAGATGATTTGTCTCGAAGAGACTTCACTGTTAATGCAATTGCGTATGATCCATCTAAAGGACAGTTTGTTGACCTTTATAAAGGACAAGAAGACATAAAAGCCAAAGTCCTTAAGACTGTAGGTGACGCAGATGAGCGCTTTAATGAAGATGCGCTTCGTATGATGCGTGCTATTCGCCTATCAGCTGAACTTTCTTTTGCACTAGACGGTGAAACAGCAGCAGCAATCTCTAAAAATGCGGCTAAGCTAAGCCACATTTCAAAAGAACGTATTCGAGACGAATTCATTAGAATTCTTAAGTCAAAAGAGCCAATGACAGCCATTATCATGTCTCAAAAACTTGGTCTTATTCCCTATATTGCACCGGATTTGGAGCGCGGAATTGGCATTGAGCAAAATCAGGCACACAAATACGATGTGTTTGAGCACCTTATCCGTACTATGCAGCATGGAGCTGACAAAGACTGGGAATGGGAAATCCGTCTTGCTGGACTCTTCCACGATGTCTCAAAACCAGAGACACGTCGCTTTGACAAAGAGAAAGGAGATTACACTTTCCATGGACATGAGGTTGTTGGTGCACGTGTAACCAAGAAAGCACTTACAGACCTTAAGTTCCCTAAGAAAACAATTGAGAGAGTTACAAAACTAGTGCGCTGGCACATGTTTTTCTCAGATCCAGATGAGATTACCCTATCGGCTGTACGACGCATGATTCGAAATGTTGGCGAAGAGAACATTTGGGACCTATTAAACCTGCGTATTTGTGATCGTGTCGGTACTGGGCGCCCTAAAGAGCAGCCTTTCCGCTTTAGGAAGTACAAATCATACGTAGAAGAAGCACTTCGTGACCCTATTTCAGTAAAGATGCTTAAAGTCGATGGCCAGCGCCTTATGGAACTGTTACAGATGAAACCAGGGCCAAAGATTGGATATCTACTCCATGCCCTATTTGAAGAAGTTCTTGAGGACCCTTCCCTAAATACCGCTGAACTCCTAGAAAAGCGCGCTATTGAGCTAAATAAAATGGAAATGATGGAGCTCAAGAAACTTGCAGAAGCTGGAAAACGAAGAATTCAAGAAGAAGAAGAGCAAGCAATTAAAGATATTCGTTCAAAACATCACGTAAACTAGTTACACGTAGAACAAAAGTATCACGTGAAACATGTTTTATGTGTAACTAAACCCCGTATTTACGGGGTTTTTGTTTAAAAGGTATAAAAAAACCGCGCCTAATGGTTTCGCAGTGAAGAAAGAACAACTTAAAATGATTTGAGATTTTTGAGCGCGTGAGCTAATTGTTTGTTGTTGGGAGAAAAATATGCGAAACAAGCACGGTTTTTCAATTCAATGGATGCCTTCGTGATGTCATTGCTCGGCAGGTGGGTCAGGGAGACCCTTTGAAATTGATGCGGACATACACACCCGGCATTAATATTGAATTGTTTGAATTTTTAAAGAACCAATAAAGATCAGTCCCGTCTGATATTGAGTATAGCTCCTATAAAGGACACGTAAAGGACATCCCTGGGGATAAGTGTCCTTTAGGACAAAATGAGGGAAATAGGGCAGTGATCTGACCCAAAAACATTTGTGTGGATATCTGCAGACTTTAGTTTCTTGTGTAACTCTCGACTTGCAAAGACGTAATCAATACGCCATCCAACATTCCTGTCTCGTGCTCTTGTCTTCATGTCCCAATAACTATATGCGCCTTCTTTGGTAGGGAAGAAGTGACGGAATGTGTCTATGTATCCTGCATTTACCACCTCATCTACCCACGCACGCTCCTCAGGCAAGAAGCCTGTATTCTCTTCATTTGCTTTTGGACGTGCTAGATCTATAGCTTCATGCGCTGTATTTACGTCACCCATGAAAATAACTGGCTTAACAGAGCGCTTTTTTTCTACAAACTCAAGAAATGCATCATAAAAATCTAGCTTATACGCAAGCCTTTCTTCTCCACCACCACCATTGGGGAAGTACACATTAAATACATAAAAATCCTTAAATTCGGCTCCAATAAGCCGTCCTTCCTGGTCTAACTCTGGAATTCCAAGGTCTGTAAACACCTCAAACGGCTCTTCTTTGGAGTAGAGGGCTACACCACTGTATCCTTTTCGTGTTTTTGAAGAGTTGAAATATGCATGATATCCCTTTGGAGATCTGACTTCATCTGGAAGCTGATCTTCCTCTGCTTTTATCTCCTGAAGCCCAAATATGTCCGGTTTAAGCGCTAAAAATGGCTCCCAATAGCCTTGTTTGTAGACTGCGCGGAGCCCATTTACGTTCCAAGAGATAAGTTTCATGAGTAACAGAATAGCATGTATACTTTAAAAATAAGTATGAAAGATGCTGAAAAAATGGCTGAGCAGATGATTGCAATGGGGAAGATATCTCTTGAATTTGCCAGAACAGATCGTGCGACATGCCATGAAGATGGTGTTACACGTGAATCAGATACCGACCACTCCTTCATGCTTGGCTTAACTGCAGGAGCTTTTGCAGATACATTCCTTCCACGACTTAATAGGGGAAGAGTAGTTGAGTTTGCGCTCCTGCATGATCTGGTAGAAGTATACGCAGGAGATGTGCCAACATTCAAGAAGCCAACTCCTGAGATAAAGAAACAAAAAGATGATGCTGAACATGCAGCACTTCTTCGGATTAAAGATCAGTTTGGAGAAAATTTCCCATGGATACACGAGACTATCGAAGAATATGAAAGGAAAGATACTCCTGAGGCACGCTTTGTAAAAGTAATAGACAAGCTTGAAGCAAAGATAACTAATATTCTAAATGGGGGAGCAACCATAAAGGTTCTCAACCACACTAAAGAAGAGATTGAGCAATGGAAAGTAGACCATGATGAGTGGGCTGATGAATATTTAGAAGAATGGCCAGAAATAAGGCCTGTTTGGGATAATATTGTAGAAAGAACCTATAAAACTTTCATTTCTTAACCCCTCTGTTTCCCATGAAACGCCTTATGGATATCCTTTAGATGCGAGTCTGTTACGTGTGTATATACCTGAGTTGTAGCAATATTGGCATGGCCCAAAAGTGCCTGAACAGAGCGGATATCTGCACCATTTTGCAATAGATCGGTAGCAAATGAGTGCCGAATAATGTGGGGTGTAACCTTCTTTGTAATACCTGCTTTAGTAGCATAATGCTTAATTAAGCGCTGTACTGAGCGGGGAGTGAGCCTTCCACCGCCTTTTCCTGCCTTTGAATATGAAACAAATAGCGGCTCCTCCATATCTTTTCGAGCCTTTAAATACTCCATGACAGCCTTCTTTGCAGAAGGGGACACAAACACAATACGCACTTTATCTCCCTTTCCACGTACAGAGAATTCCTCTCGAGAAAGATCTATATCTGCATTGAGCGAGCAGAGCTCTGAAACACGCAGTCCTGTAGAGAAGAGAAGCTCCAAGACTGCTTTATCCCGAAGCGCCTTTTCATCTGTTCCTGCAGTTGCCTTCAATAAGCGATTGAGCTCTTCAACAGTAATAAGGTCAACAGAGCGCTGCGGAAGCTTTGCTAATTCAATCTTTTCAGGGGACAGGGTCTTTATTTCAACCTTTTGTGCGTACTTTAGAAAGGCACGGAGTGCTATAAGGTAGTAATTTTGTGTCCTTCTTTTAAGGAAACCATCGGTTCCTTCCTGTCTGTTAAGCCACAATCTGAAGGTTCGCACCTTTTCTTCAGTTATTTGTGCAGGCTTATTGATATTTGAATACTCAAAGAAGCGGGTGAGGTAATGATCATAGTTTTCAATTGTTTTTACGCTCCTTCCGCGCTCTATTTCAAGATATTCGAGGAATCTTCGCTTGAGTTCTTCAAGTGACATACAGAGAGTATACCAATGTTTTACGACACAAAGAAAAGACATCCGGGGAAACCGGATGTCTAAAGTTGCTATTCTTGAATACGAATATCGAAAACCGAGTGAGATTCGTTCCTAGAAGCCATTTCCCAAGCATTACCAAAACACTCTGGAGCTGCTGGAACATCTTCTAAGCCTTCTTTCTTTTCAAGCTCGAAAGCTACTTCAAGCCGAGAAATCACCTCCTGAATAGAAGATCCTTGGGCGCCAATATCATAATCGATCATTTGAGCATCCCAACAACCATTCTTACTTTTTTTCAAAAGCGTTTTTAAGGCCATTTTTAGCCTCCATTTCAACCTTTTTCGAAGATATCACACCTTTTTGGCAAAAGCTAGAGACCCTTGCCAAAATATGGCTCATATGCTATTGTTGCGCGACATTAAGTATGTTAACCAAGCGAAAAAAGGCAACCGCAACAAAGGATGTTAAGCGGCACGACGAAGATACAGGATCTCCTGAGGTACAGGTGGCTCTTTTAAGTAAGAAAATTGACGAGCTCACTAAGCACCTAAAGAAGAACAAGAAGGATAACCACTCACGACGTGGACTTCTTGCGATGGTAGCTGACCGACGAAAGCACCTAAAGTACCTAGAAAAGAAGAATAAGCGCGGATACAACGCTCTTATTAAGAAGCTTGGACTTAAGAAGTAGGGGATTCTAGTTGTGATACTATAAATGCGAGGCAAAACGCCTCGCATTTGTACATTTTAGTAAGTAAATAATTTTAATATGGCTATTAAGCACCCAGCACAGCGTGTGGGAGTATTTATCGACACGCAAAACCTTTATCACAGTGCAAAACATTTGTATAAATCACGAGTTAACTTTGCAAACGTTCTAAAGGAAGCCGTAGGAGGACGAACACTCGTAAGAGCTGTTGCCTACGTTATCAGTACAGAAAATGGAGAGGAGAGCGCATTCTTTGACGCACTTCAAAAGATTGGAATTGAAACAAAGGTCAAAGACCTGCAGATTTTCTATGGGGGAGCAAAGAAAGCAGACTGGGACGTTGGTCTTGCAATCGATGCTGTTACCATGGCACCAAAACTTGATGCGGTTATCATCGCCTCAGGGGATGGAGACTTCGTACCTCTTGTAGAGTACCTTCGAGTACATGAAGGATGTCAGGTGGAGGGGATGAGCTTTGCTCGCTCTTCTTCTGGAAAGTTTAAGGAGGCAGTTCACGACTTCCACGACATGGGAGAGGAGCCAAAGAAATTCCTTATTGGATATCGAGGAAAATAATAAAAGAGAGAGGGTATACTAAGAAGTATCGACAGCGATACTTCTTTTTTATATGGAGGAACAAAATAGCAAGCAACCACAAATACCAACACCCAGCAAAACTCCAAAGCGGGTAGTACGAACATACCAAGCTGATCTTGCAAAGCTTTCAAAGAATATGGAAGTGCCTCTTGAGACAGAGGGGAAGGGAAAGAAAAATAAAAAGAAGAAACAAAAACAACAACCTCAGCCACAGAAAGTAGAGACTCCTAAAAAACCAGAAGGTCTTGTTACGCCTCCAAAGGAGAAGGTGGTGTTAGAAGAGAAGCCAATGGAAGCAGAGGTGAAGAAGCACTACGTAGAAGAGATCGAGACAACTGATTCTGTTGACCTCAGCAAGGTTGAGTCATTTACAAAAAAAGATCTCGACAAGATCATCAACACACCTCCTCCAGCTGATAAACCAAAAGCTCCAAAAGTAGCACCTGTAAAAACTCCACTTCCGAAACCACTTCCGAAAAAAGAACAGGTGATCATCAAGGAAGAGTCGTCAGCTCCAAAACAAACATTACTTGGAGGAATTATGCAGTGGCTTATGGGAGGAACAGGGGAGGCACCTCTGCCAAAGGAGACTGCACCAAAACCTGTTGCGCCAATTGTTGGAGCACCAAAGAAACTTGAAGGTGTTGCTGTTGTTCCTAATGTAAAACCTCGAGAAGAGAAAAAGGTTGAAGTACCAAAACCTGAACCGAAGCCCGAACCAGCTCCAGCTCCAGCTCCAGCTCCAGCTCCAGCTCCAGCCCCAGC
>DCYT01000001.1:365084-406459 GCA_002331145.1 Candidatus Minusculum obligatum
CCAGCTCCAGCTCCAGCTCCAGAGAAGCCTAAGATGCCAGAGCTGAAACCTCAAATCCATAACGAGGTAGTTTTGCCGCAAAAAGAAGCTCCTCAAAAAGTAAGCAATCCTCTTTTTGCACCTCCCAAAGAAATTCGAGAAGAGGCCGTGCCTGCAGTTTCATTGCCACCTCAGCCTGTCAAAAGACCTGAGGACTTCAAAGCGCCTTCACCAATCAGTACATACACCAGTGATGCTCGAAAGGGAATCAAGAAACGAAAAGAAACTCCTCTTTCTGTTCTTGCAAAGCAGCAAGATTCAAAGAAGGCAGAGCCGAAAAGACGATCAGCAAAAAAGAAGACTTCTACGCCAATCATTGTTACTGCAGTAGCGCTTCTTGTGCTCGGTATTGGAGTTGTAGCAGGTGCCTTCTACTTCCTAAACCAAGGCACTGCTCCAGTTGCAACTCCTACTCGAGTTGTTACACCAGTTTTCGCAGAGGATCGAACTCGTGTGAGCGCATCTGCGGTACCGGATCTACAAGACCTTGAGGATCTTCTAGCATCTGTGCCTGCGCCATTTGCAAATACTTTGACCCATGTAACTTTCTCAGCACCAACAGAAGCTGGATCAGAAGTTATTCCATTCTCTGATGTTCTTCTAAGAATAAGTGAGGTGCCTGGAACACTTGCCCGAAGCGTATACCCACAAAGTATGCTTGGAGTATATGGAGATGCGAAGGAGCCAGTGCTTGTACTTGCTGTTACATCCTTTGAGAGAAGTTTCAAGAGCCTCCTATCTTGGGAAGATGAGATGCCAAGTGCCTTTGCTCCACTATTTGGAGACCTTGATACAACAGTAATCTCTACAACAACACCCGCATACATTCAAAACTTCATCGACGAAGAGATCGAAACAACTGATGCGCGTATCCTCTATGACGCAGGAGGGAACACTCATATAATTTATGGATTCGTAACACCAAACATTCTCTTTATTACAAAAACAAAAGACACTTTCGTCGACCTAACCGATCGAATTGTGCGAGAGTAGCAGGTTTGATAAAATTCCTCTATATGGATACAGAAAAATTTAAAGAGCGGCTTCTTAGAGAGAAGACACAGCTTGAGGAAGAGATGTCAGGTGTTGGCCGCCAAAATCCAGATGTCCCTGGTGACTGGGAACCAACTCCAGCAAATGATGGACAGCTAGACATTGATGACAATGTAAAGGCTGACAATCATGAAGAGTCTATGGAGCGAAGTGCAATTCTAACTGAGCTCGAGGTTCGACATAAAAATGTAAGTGACGCACTTGAGAAGATAGAGAAGGGAACATACGGAGTGTGCGAAACCTCAGGAGAACAAATAGAAGAGGACAGACTTGAAGCAAATCCTGCAGCGAGAACCTGCAAAGCACACATGAACGACTAATTTAAAAAACACCCTCTCGGGTGTTTTTTAGTATGCAAATGGGTTTGTCGCCCCACGGACTTCAAAGTGGACGTGTGGTCCGGTTGATCGTCCGGTACTTCCTACGTACCCAATAACTTGCCCTTGGACTACGTACTGTCCAACTCCAACAATGTTGCTTGAGTTATGTGAGTACAGAGTCTGCGTTCCATTGTTGTGTGAAATTACAATGTAGCTACCATATCCTCCATTCCACCCTCCTTCTCGAGAGATGATCACAGAACCTGAGGCAGCAGCTACGATAGGAGTTCCATATCGCGCACCAAGGTCAACAGCGTTGTATCCATGAAGCCCTTGTGTTCGTGATGATCCAGGAACAGGGTTTGTGTAGTATCCGCTGAAAGTTGGACCTCCTGCACCCTTCACTCTTGCACTTGAGCTTCCTACATATGCGCTACTTGAACCAACCATCTCTCCTCCAGGGATGATGATCTCAGTTCCAATAGCAAGAGAGGCATTGTTCTCAAGGTCATTAAAGATAGCAATCTCTTCTAGATCTCCCTTGTACTTTTTGGCAATCTTGGCCAAAGTATCTCCCTTCTTCACCTCATACTTAAGTCCAGATACTGGAAGGATAACAAGTGTCTGTCCTGGAGAGATGGCAGTTGCAGATCGCAGGTTGTTGGCCCATACAATAGTATTTACATCTACATCAAACATCTTAGCTACCTGCGATAGGGAATCACCATCACGCACTACATAGAGGCTAATCTTTCCTGTTCGTGACTCATTTACTGAAATAGCTGGATTTACTCCACCTTCTGCAATAAGAGATGTTCCTCCTACAACGGTAAGGTCAGCTCCTCCTTTGGCTGGGTTTGGATCAATGTTAGTAGCACTCTTAAGGAGTGTTAGAGAGGATTCATGTACAGAAAAACGAGGGGCACTAAACTCAAGTCCTGAAACACCAAACAAACCACCGATAAGACCGGCTGCTGCAAAAAATGGGGTGAAAGCTAATACTGTTGAACTAGCGGTCAGTAGGCCGAAAGAAACTTTCTTAGCATTTTCTGTCACTTGAAAACGTTTATCGCTTTCAAGATCCTGTGGGGTTTCAGATATAAGTTCAATTTAGTGCGTTCAACCATTCTTCCGTAATCGAAGTGGCTTTGTTAAGCCACATATCATGCATCCATATCTATCAGATAGGGGGCATACTAGCACCAAATAGGGGGTAGTCAAGGTGTTTTGAAGGGGTGCGGGGGAGAGTAAAATACGTGCTATATTGCCTCAATGCAGTACCTGGAAGGACTAAATGAAAGACAGAAAGAAGCAGTGGTTGCACCAGTTGGTCCAATTGCAGTTCTTGCAGGAGCGGGGTCTGGGAAAACACGAGTTTTAACCCACCGAATCCTCCATTTACTACACCAAGGGGTGGCTCCACATGAAATATTAGCTGTTACCTTCACTAATAAGGCGGCAAAAGAGATGGCAGAGCGTGTTGAGGCCTTGATGCGCGAGAATCCGGAGACAAGTCGGCACGAAAGCAAGCCTCTTGTTACAACTTTTCACTCATTTGGGGTACGAATGCTTCGAGAATTCCATGCTGAAGCAGGGCTCAAGAAGTACTTTCCTATATATGACAGAGCAGACTCAATGAAAGTGGTAAAAAGGATCCTAAAAGAGATGGGAATTGATGATAAGCATGTAGAACCAAAGATGATCCTCTCTAAAATCTCAAAAGAGAAGGGAGAGGGAGGAACACCAGAAGAATTTCTTGCAAAGAGGAGCACGAGCTTCTTCATGCGCACCGCTGGAGAGGTTTGGAGTAGGTATGAGAAGACACTTACCACTGAAAGTGCATTAGATTTTGACGATCTTCTAAATAAACCTGTACAACTTTTAAAAAAGAACGATGCTGTTCGAGAAAAACTCCAAAACCGATACAAACACCTCCTTATAGATGAGTACCAGGATACCAATGGAGTACAATCGAAACTTGCAAACATTCTCGCAAAACATCATAAGAGTATTTTTGTAGTAGGGGACATCGATCAAAACATCTACTCATGGCGAGGAGCAACTATCGAACACCTCATGAGTTTTGAAGAAACATATCCTGAGGCAAAGACAATCATCCTCGAGCAGAACTACAGGTCGACAAAAACAATCGTGAACACAGCTCAAGCTGTTATCGAAAAGAATGTAAATCGAAAAGACAAAGTTGCCTTCACTGAAAATGCAGATGGAGATCCTATGAAGCTTCTGATGTGCTCATCTGAGGGAGACGAGGCCCGCACCATCACAACTATGTGTCGGGAGATTATAGATGATGGAGCAGCACCGGGTGACATTGCTGTTTTGTATCGAACTAACTTCCAATCACGAGCACTCGAGGAGGCGATGCTCTACTCTGGAGTACCGTACCAGGTGCTTGGAACAAAATTCTTTGATCGAAAAGAGGTAAAAGATCTTCTTGCATACCTTCGCTACACCCTTATGGGAGACAGTAGTGTAGACCTTGCTCGCATCATCAATACACCAGCACGTGGTATCGGAAAAGTTACAGAACTCTCTGTGCTGCAAGGTAAAACGGAGGAACTGAAGCCAGGACCAAGAGCCAAAGTGCAGAGCTTCTTCTCTATGATGGATCGAATGAAAGCAGACATCGCAAAACTAAAGCCATCTGATGCAGTGCGGTATGTAATTGAAATGTCGGGAATGAAAGCACACTACTCAAAGGGAGGAGAAGAGAATGAAGAGCGACTGCAAAACCTGAAGGAACTTGCAACAGTTGCCAGCCAGTACGACATGTTCGTAGGAGAGGAGGGGGTTTTAAAACTTATTGAAGACGCAACTCTTATGGGAGAGCAAGATTCAATGAAAGATGCATCAGCTGGAGTAAAGCTCATGACCATTCATGCAGCAAAAGGTCTTGAGTTTCCATTTGTCTTTGTAACAGGAATGGAGGAAGGGCTCTTCCCACAACAAAAAGATGATGTGGAAGATGATGAAGAAGAGAGACGACTCTTCTACGTAGCTTTGACTCGCGCACATAAGAAGGTGTACCTTAGTCTTGCTCGGGAGAGACGTTTGTATGGGACACTATACGCAACGGAACCATCTTCATTCATTGGAGATATCCCAGAAGCACACCTTCTAATTGAAGATGGAGACACCTATGGAATTCCAACCATCAGATAACATAAAAGCGAAGAAATCTTTGGGGCAACATTTTTTGACCTCGGTAGATATTGCACGTGGAGTAGTTGAAGCAGGGGAAGTAAAGGAAGGAGATACCGTTCTTGAGATCGGACCTGGAAAAGGAATGCTTACAAAGGAACTCCTTGATACTGGAGCTACTGTAGTTGTGATTGAAAAAGACACTGAGTGCATTCCATACCTTGTAGAAGCTTTTGATAAAGAGATTGCAGCAGGAAAACTTAAGGTTATCCCTGGAGATGTTCGAGATTTTGATGACTCACTGCCATTTGAGACACCCTATAAGCTTGTTGCCAATATTCCGTACTACATAACAGGGGAAATTATCCGCACATTCCTTGAAAGAGAGGACAAACCAACAACTATTTCACTACTTGTACAAAAAGAAGTGGCAGATCGTATAGCTCGATCTGAGAAAGAAAGCCTACTATCGCTCTCTGTTAAGGCATTTGGTACACCAAAATACGTAAAAACCGTAAAAGCAGGGTCATTTTTCCCAAAACCAGCCGTAGATTCAGCAATTTTAGGCATTTACGACATTTCTGGGGAATTTTTCAAAGATTTGGACGAGAAAGTATTTTTTGAAGTACTTCACAAAGCATTTGGAGAAAAAAGGAAGCAAATTGGAAAGACTTTGGGAGATCTTATCCCTGAAGAAAAGCTTCCAATTGATCGAGCAACAAGACCTGAGGATGTTTCTTTGTCCGATTGGAAAAAAATAGCTTCTCTTATTCACAAATAAAGCCAGGGAATAGAGGGTCACACTGCTATACTTATATACGTAACGCGTGTGACTTTTTTGAAGAACAACACCGGGATTATTTCCGCGCTCATTGTCGGAGTTGCGATTATTTCCAGTGCATTTCTTCTTACAAAAGAAACACCAGTTCATCTTGCCGAGCGTGCTGTTGCGTCACCGAGTTCCGCCTTGCGGGACCAAGTTATTGAAAAGGATTCCGATGGAGATGGGCTCCTTGATTGGGAGGAAACTCTATGGGGAACAGATCCATTTACTATTGATACCGATGGAGATGGAATTCTTGATGGAGAATTTGTACAGAATCGAAAGAAAGATAAAACTCCTGAAGAGATTGTGAACTTTGAAGAGCTTAGTTTTACCTCACAATTCTCTCGAACCTTCTTTGCAGAGTATCTGCAGTATCAAAGTGATGGGGAATTGAGTGAACAAGAAAAGAATTCACTCATTGCTCGTCTTGCAAATAGCGTTGAGGCAGATCTTCCCGCTGCCTTTGCACTCTCTTCTGTAAAAACAGTAGCTCTGACAGATGAAAGCCTTGCAGACTACTTCACAGGCATTGCCATTCTTGTTGCAGATGCAACTCCGAAAGATGTAACAGAGAGCGAGTTGGTTCTTCTAGAGAGTGCACTTAATGCAAACGATCCAGCACTACTCTCTGATGTAGAAAAGATTGCAAAAGGATATGAATCTCTTGCAGGAGAGCTTGCGCAACTAAAGGCTCCAGAGAATCTTCGAGCAAATCACAGCGCTCTTATAACATCTGTATCTCGACTAGGAGCAATCATTCATGCCTTTGCTGCAACGTTTGAAGATGCAGTGTACGCACTTGCTGTGCTTCCTGAGTACGAGGTTGAGGTTGAGCGACTTGTGAAAGCCCTTGGGGTAATTGGAAACGAAATCTCAAACTCTTCACTTAATGGTAACGATAATGTTATTGCCGCACAACAAGCCCTTGGACTATGAAAAAACTTTTTGTAACAACATTACTTGCAATCACCCTACTTGGAGGAGGGTCTGTTCCTCAGCCCGCTCTAGCTCTTGTGGGTGGGCCAGTTACAGAAATTGGACCAAACCTTGTAACAAATACAATCAATACTGTTGAGACTGTTGCAGCTTCTGTAAAAGAATATGTTCTTGATGGACTTGCATGGCAGCTAGCGAACGTTGCGCTTGAGCAGATGACACAAGATATCGTTACGTGGATCAATTCTGGATTTAATGGAAGCCCTGCCTTCTTACAAGATCCAGGACGATTCCTTTCAAACATTGCTGACAATGTTGCGGGGGACTTTCTAGAAGAAATCGGCGGAGGATTCCTCTGTAGCCCGTTCTCAGCTGACATTCAATTCGCACTTGAGATTGGATACTACCAATCAGGAGGGAATACACGTCTTGCAGATAGGTACTCTTGTACATTGAGCGACGCTCTTGGAAATGTAGAAGAGTTCCTTGATAACGATCTCTCTCAAGGAGGTCTTGAGCAATTCTTTAACGTTGCTGTTCGTCCAGAAAATAGCCCATACCTTCTTACTGTTGATCTTCAAAGAGAGCTCGATGGACGAATCTTTGGAGAACTAGAGGAAGAGAAACAAATTCTTGAATGGAACGGAGGATTTCTTTCAAAAAGAGAGTGTCGAGAAGGAGAGGAGGAGCCAAATTGTAAAGGAGACATTTTAACTCCAGGAGACACTATCCAAAATCAACTTAATGAATCACTTGGAATAGGGCGTGACCGACTTCTTGTTGCCAATGACATCAATGAGATCATTGGAGCCCTTATGAACCAGCTTGTAAGCCAAGCACTCGGTGGAGCACGAGGACTTCTTGGAACAAGTTCTTCAGGAGGAGGGAGCTCTTCATACTTTGATCAAACAAACAACCCTGGAGTAGCAGCAGATGACCGAGAAGAGCTTGAAGAGATACTCCAGGATGGAATTGCGAGCGGAAATAGAGCAAATAGAACTCTTGATGGAGTTATCTCTGATGCACAAGAAGTGAGCGCCATCTACAGCACAGCCTTGGCTCAAGGAAACTGTACATCCGCAAACCTTTCCCAACTAAATGACATGTCTATTGAAGCATCTCTGTATCGAGCAGATGCATTCGATATGCAAGATGTAGTTGACCAAGGAATCCGAAGTCTGGGGAGACTACTTGGAGATCTTCTTGCTTCAAATAGCCGTTCTGAATACCTGGTTATTGCACAAGAGTACCAAAGACTGCTCCAGGCAGGGCAAGCACCAAATGAAGCAACTGTGGCAGAAGCATCTTTGCTTGAAGCAAGGGTGTCTGCTCTTACTTCTGAAGCACAAAACATTCTAAATAATTGTGGATCATAATATGAGAACCTTTATTACAACAATTCTTTCACTGCTTCTCCTCGTAACATTTGTTGCGCCCGTTGTAATTGATGGAACATCTGTTGATTTAGGAATTGCAGCAGCTCAAGGAGCAGAATCTTCAGAAAAGCAGGCTGGATTTATTGAAAGAAATACACTCATTCCTGCACTTCAATTCTTTGGGGCTTTCTTCATAACAATTGGGGCATTTATCCTATGGCTATCAGGAATTCTATTTAACTATGGAATTCAATATGGAATCATTGAGTTTGCCCGATTTGCAAACATCGCCGGCATACCGCTTGCGTGGACTGTACTGAGAGATATTACAAATGTCTTTTTCATATTTATATTCCTCGCCATAGGAATAGGAACTATTTTAAATATCCAAGGCTTTGGATATAAGAAGCGACTACCAATTCTTCTTATTGTTGCTGTTCTTATAAATTTCAGCCTCTTCTTTGCAAAAGTTGGTATTGATATTGCCCATGGATTTGCAGGAGCAATCCTAAATCAAAGTGCTGTAGTACAAGGGGAGTGTGCGCCAGGAGCAAATTGTTCTATTACCTACGGACCTTCAACAGCATTTTTGCAACAATTTGGCTTTGTAGATTTCTTTGGAGACAGTGCAGAGGATGCACTTGGCGCAGGAGATGCTTCCAGAGGAACATACACCAGTATTTTCTCAGGAGACACGCGGAGTTCAGCGGGGCAGGCGATCTTATTTGGAATAATGTCATTTATCTTTATGACAGCTGCCGGTATCGTCTTCTTTGGCGGCGCCATAATTCTCATTATCCGTATCGTGAAGCTTTTACTGCTGATGATTACGGCAGCCCCGGCGATGGCAGCAATGGTTCTTCCATCAACTGAAAAATATTGGAATCTTTGGTTGAAAACTTTTATACAAGAAGCAATTTATGCTCCTGTATTACTTCTTTTGCTTTCTATCTCTCTACTATTTTTAAATACTGCACGTACTACTTTTGGCCCAGAATCAAACCCAACAGCTTCTTTTGCCGAAGTCTTTATTAATGGAAACTCAGACTCAGTAAGCTTGATTATCTTCTTCCTTATTGCACTTGGGTTCCTCTTTATGTCTATCAAAGCATCTGGAGATGCAGGTGGAATGGGAGCAAAGACAGCAATGTCATTTGCCTCAAGAAGAGTTACTGCTATTGCAGGTGGTGCAGTTGGATTTGCAGGAAGAAACACTATTGGAAGAGCATCTGATATGGCAGGAGCAGCCATGAAGCGAAGAGGGCTTGATCGAAGCAGTGGAGGGCGTCTTGTGCTTGGCGGCCTAAAAGCCCTAGGGAATACAAGTTTCGATCCACGGCAGCTTCCAAATGTTAAAAGTGGCGCAAGTGCAGCAGGGATAGATGTTGGAACTGTAGGTAAGGGATTCAGAGGACGTGCAGATGACATTAGCAAAGACAAGCAAAAGTATGCAAAGGGCCTAAAGAACACTCCTGAAGAAGAAGAAACAAAGGGTCTTCTAAAGAAAGAGATCAAGAATCTTGATGTAAAGATTGAAGAAAGAGAAGAAAAGCTAAAGGATCAGAAAGAGCTTATAAAAGATGCTCGAAAGAAAGGAGACCCGCTTACTCTTGCTGCAGCTGAAGCTAACGCAAAGCGAGTGGAGGAAAAAGTTAAAGAAGCTAAGTCTGAAAAAGAAGACCGGCAAGCAGATCTTACTGCTGTTGAAAATGCTCCTCAGCTTGAGTATGCAAAGAATATTGAAGACGAAACTAACTTTACTCCTGAAGGAACAAAGCTTGATGCTGTCTTTAAACGAAATGATCCAGGGTTCTCAGATGAGCAACAAAGACACTACAAGAAACTTGAGCAAGAACTTTCTGGTCTTCGAGACGACCTAAAGAAAGCAGCCGGAGCAACAAGAGAAGATCTTCTTGTTGAGTACGCAAAGAAGAATAGGGAGATGCATGAATTTGCAAAAGAGCACCAGAATAAAACAACTACATTGCTTTCAAATACTGTCTTTGCCGCAGGGGGTGGAGCACAAGGAAACATTGATGCCGCTGCTGCAATACGTAAGGCAAACCTAAAGACAAAGGGTGATAAAGATAAGGACCGAGATGCTTTAGCAAAAGCAGTAAAAGACGCAGTAAAAGAAGATTCATAATATGGAATTTCAAGAACTCTTACAAAAACAACTTACAAAAGTACCTCCGCAGGTTCGTCATTACCTAGAGAGTGATGCATACCCTCAGGTGATGCGCTCTGTTATTGAAAAGTACAATCTTCATATTGATACTGCTTCTAAAATAGAGACCGAAACAACTCTTTTGCTTATTGGTCTTGTTGCCCCTGCAAAATATGAAACTGCCCTTGTGCAAAATGGCGGCCTTTCCAAAGAACAGGCTTCTGCTATTACAAAAGAAATGAACGAACAAGTATTTAAACCTCTTGTTGAATCATATAAAAAACCAGCGCCAGTACACACAAATGCATTTGCAGACGAACCTGCTGTACAAAAGCAGCCAGAACCCGCACCAGAGGAGGTCAGTGAGCCTGAAATTCCAACACAAATTCCAGTTGAAACTCCTACTGCGCCAGTTGAAGAAAAGAAGATTGAGAAGAAATACGCAATTGATCCATACCGCGAACCGATTGAGTAATACGCGGTATACTAGTAGCAATGCAGTACCAAGTTCCTCAGTTTATTGAAGTAGAGGATAAAATTTTTGGACCCTTTACGCTAAAACAATTCATTTACCTCGCAGGAAGTGTGGGTATTTCTGTTGTTATTTTCCTTTCTCTTCCATTTTTCCTAGCGCTTCTTCTTTCTATCCCATTTATGGCACTTGGAGGTGCGCTAGCATTCGTTAAAATAAACAAGAAGCCGTTTGTTGAAGTTTTAGAGAGTGCATTTTTCTTTTTCACCAATGGAAAAATGTACCTCTGGAAGAAAAAGGGGAGCGCAGCAAAGAAAGAAGAGGTGGCACCCACGGCACAGCCTGTAAAGACAGCAGTGCCGCCGCAAGAAGCCATGCGAAAGATTCAATCTCTTGCATATTCACTTGATATAAAGGATCAGCAAAATAATCATGGCAGCTAATGCAACACAGTCATTTGTTCCTGTTCAGGAAGTTCGAAATGGAACCATCATTTTAAAGGATGGAGGACTTCGAAGTGTCTTGATGGCTTCATCTGTTAACTTTGCCCTTAAGAGCGAGGATGAACAAAATGCAATTATTGGTGCGTTCCAAACATTCCTTAATACACTGGATTTCCCAGTACAGATTTTGGTTCACTCTCGAGAATTAGACATTCGTCCATACCTCGGAATCCTTGAGAGCAAGACAGAGATGCAAAACTCAGACCTTATGAAGCTCCAGCTTCGTGAGTACATTCGTTTTGTTGAGCAATTCGTAGATCAGACAAGTGTTATGCGAAAGCATTTCTATGTTGTTGTGCCATACCAAAGTGTGTCTGCTGCAGACGTAACAAGCTCTATTCCATTTTTTGGAAAAGGGAAGAAGGATGCTGAAGCAGACCAGCGGTTTGCAGAGCAGGTACAGCAACTGCAGCAAAGGACAGCGGTAGTTGCCCAAGGACTTGCAGCATCAGGAGTTAGAACGACACAACTTGATACCGAAGCGATTCTTGAGCTCCTATATCGAGCATTTAACCCAGGTGTATTTGAGACACCTATTCAAATAGAACAATAATATGGCACTTGGAGACTTTTTTAATCAGAATAAAAAGAATGATGAAGCAGCAGATATCACGCCAGTTCTTCCAAGTGACATCTACCAGCAGGGAGTACTTTCATTTGAGGATGTAATTGCACCTACTGCACTTAAAGTTAATTCAAAAGACATTGAGCTCGGAGGGAAGATCATTCGGACACTCTATGTTATTTCATATCCTCGATTCCTAGCTCAAGGTTGGTTTGATCCAGTTATCAACCTGGACAAAGTTCTAGATATTTCAGTATTCATTCATCCAGTAGATACAGCCCAGGCCCTTCGAAAGTTCCAAAAGAAAGTAGCTGAGGTACAAAGCCAGATACTCGATAGGCAACAGAAAGGTCTTGTACGGGACCCAAAGCTCGATACTGCTTTCCAAGATCTTGAAGATCTTCGAGACAAATTGCAGCAGGCTCAAGAAAAACTATTTGATATTGGTGTATACATCACACTCTATGCAGACACGAGGGAAGAGCTTGATAAGACAGAGGCAGAAGTACGAGGAATCCTCGATTCAAAACTTGTATACCTAAAGCCTGCACTCTTCCAGCAAGAGCAGGGACTAAAGAGTGCTATCCCAACAGGAACAGATCAGCTAGCAGTACACTCGAAGCTAAACTCATCTCCACTTTCAAGCATTTTCCCATTTACATCATTTGACCTTACGAGCGACACAGGAATCCTTTACGGAATCAACCGACACAATGCCAGTCTTATTCTTTTTGACAGGTTTTCACTTCCAAACTACAACTCGGTAACGCTTGCGACATCTGGAGCAGGAAAAAGTTATGGAGCAAAGCTTGAGATTCTTCGATCTCTCATGTTTGGAACAGATGTAATTGTTATCGACCCTGAGCGAGAGTACGAGCAGCTCTCAACTGCAGCAGGGGGACGATACTTTAATATCTCTCTTTCATCTGAGCACCACATCAATCCATTTGATCTTCCAAAACTACAAGAAGGGGAGGAGCCAAAGGACATTCTTCGATCAAACATCATCAATCTTGTAGGACTTTTCAGACTTATGCTTGGAGGACTCACTCCCGAGGAGGATGCGATGGTAGACCGAGCGCTATCTGAGACATATGCGCTTAAAGACATCACGGGCGAGACTGACTTCTCAAATATGGAGGTGCCACTTCTGTCAGATTTTGAAATGGTGCTCTCTGGAATGGAAGGATCTGACTCTTTGGTGCAAAAACTAAGTAAGTACACACGAGGAACATGGTCTGGATTCCTTAATCGTCCAACCAATGTCGACATCAATAAACAATTTATTGTTTTCTCAGTACGAGACATGGAGGACGACCTTAAACCTGTTGCGATGTACATCATCACGCATCACATTTGGAATGCAGTAAGACGAAATCTAAAGAAACGACTTCTTGTTATTGATGAGGCATGGTGGATGATGAAGCATGAGGACACCGCATCCTTCCTATACTCAATGGCAAAGCGAGGACGAAAGTATTTCCTTGGAGTTGCAGCTCTTACACAAGACGTAGATGACTTCCTAAACTCTCCATACGGAAGACCGATGCTTTCAAACTCTTCAATGCAACTTCTTATGAAGCAGTCGCCAACTGTTATTGATCAATTGCAGGAAATCTTTAACCTAACCGAAGAAGAAAAGTTCTTGCTTCTTGAGAGCGGGGTAGGAGAGGGAATATTCTTTGCAGGACTTAAACATGTAGCTATTAAGATTGTTGCCTCATACACAGAGGATCAGATTATTACCTCAGATCCGTCGCAGTTACTTGCCATAAAGCGCGAAAAAGCGCGCTTAGCTACAACAAATCCACAAAATGGAGCCCAGTAAACCAAAAGTAGGAACATTAACCGCTGGCGCAATGCTGCTTGTTGCTGGTTTCTTTGATCTTTTTCAGTTCATAGAGACAATGCTTGGTTTCCTCCCAACAGTTGTTACCCAAATCTTTGTACTTGCTGTAACAACACCAGTCACTATCTTTGCATATATGGTTTTCTTCTTCTGGTTTGCCTTTCTGGGAGTACCTTTATTTAATATTAAAAAACCAATGCCTTTCTTTGCCAGAACAGGAGGCTTCTTAATTGAAATGCTTCCGTTTCTAACAGCACTTCCTATCCTTTCAGGATCCGTACTCTTTACACTTATAGAAGCAAATGGACCAAAAGGATTTCCTGCCTCACTTGTTCCTAAAGCTTTCTTGAAAATGACTCCAGCCGGAAAGGTTGTAAGCAAAGTTGCCAAAGCCGCCAATGATAATCAAAAAGAGGAGAAGCAGAAGCGAGCAGTATAGTTGAAAACCACACTTTTTCTTCTGTAGTGCGTGCTACCATAGCACTATATGCAAGCACTTGTACGGATTTTTAGTGCACTTTTAGTACTTTCTCTTTTAAGCGCATTGCCTGCTGCAGCGCAGGTGGAGCGTGCCTTTGATTTTGAAATAAATCCACAATTTCCTGACACAGGAGAGGTGGTTACTGTCTTTGCAGAGACATACTCTTTTGATGTTTCTCGAGCATATACAACCTGGAGAGTAGACGGAGAAATTGTGAAGGAGGGGAGGGGAATAAAAAGTATTGAGGTAATCGCAGGAGATATTGGAGAAAGAAAAACTGTTGCCTTTACCGCAACAAGAGGAGGAGAAACTATCTCTCACAGCACCACCATCAGTACA
Organism: Candidatus Minusculum obligatum; assembly: GCA_002331145.1. GTDB lineage: Bacteria > Patescibacteriota > Minisyncoccia > Phycocordibacterales > Phycocordibacteraceae > Minusculum. The sequence goes on from DCYT01000001.1 coordinate 379,173, forward strand.
TCTGCAATCGATCTTATTATTGAACCCAACACCTACACACCACCACTATATAAAGGGAGGGCTCTCCCTACACACGAGGCACCTATTCGTGTTGTTGCGACTCCGTTTTTCGGAAATGGATATGATGCTGAAGACTTTATCTACACATGGCGCGTGAATGGAACCGTACAAGGATCACTGTCTGGCGCTGGACGAAACATTCTAAAAACAACTGCCGCGCCATTTAGCAGGAGACTTGAAGTTCGAGTAGATGTAGAGAGTGCTGATGGGAAAGTACAGGGAAGAGAAGTTGTTTCTCTAAAAACTGAAACTCCTCAAGTTCTTTTATACGCTCTTAACCCACTTCTTGGACTAAGTACTGCAAGCATCTTGGCAAACGAATCAGAGCTTGCAGAAGAAGAGGTTACAATTAATGCAGAACCATTTTATGTACCAGGGACATACAGAAGCTCTCTTCCTATTACATATAAGTGGAAGTTAAATGGAAAGACAGTAGAGAGTACTAATGATGATCTTGGAACTATCACACTTCGCCAAGCAGGGAATGGAAGAGGGAAGGCACAGGTGAGTGTTTCAATCGAACACCCCAGGGAAGTGGTAATTCAGGGAAGTGATTCAGCAGCATTTACTTTTGGTATTGAAAATTCAGGATTATTTAATTTCTAATATGAAAGCAACACTTTATACATTCGGACTTCTAGCACTCGCACTCTTATTTGGTGTAGAAGTTTTGGCACAAAATGCCATTATTGTTGAGCCTCTTACAAGTGTTGGAGTTGAGACAGGGAGCCAAACTGGTATTGGTCCATTCATAAACAAACTTTACCAATATGGAGTTGGTATTGGAGCAATTCTTGCTGTGCTTATCATCATGTACGGAGGATTTAGGTACATGACAAGTGAGGCAGTAGGGGAGAAGAATGCTGGACGAGAAGATATTCAACGAGCAGTTCTTGGATTATTACTTATTCTCTCTCCTGTAATTGTATTTGGTGTAATAAATCGAGACATTCTTGAACTTGATTTCAATTTAGGTCAGTTAGACTATGGAGGTGAGGCAAGAGAGCCTGTTAATGGTGGTGTGGGAAGTCCAGGAGGAACTGGAAACACTTGTACACCATTTCCAACAGGACAAACAACTCGCATTGGAACAATACTGGCTTCAAACATACAAAATGATCCTGCTGTTATGACCGGGCGAGAATGTTGTAGACTTCAAGAAAATTGCCAGGTGACAGCTCAACCAACTCAGACAAGCAACACTACAAGAACAACATATTATTGTAATTGTGAATCTGCAGATATGAGAGTTCGTGCAAAAGTATTTTTCACAGACGGTCTTGTAGCGGGACCCTTTAGGGGAGAACAACTTCGAAACGAAGAAATTGCTCAAGATATTTGTTCCCAAGCACAAGAAGCAAACAGTCCGGATGAAATTCTCTCTTTACAAAGAGATGGTAGCCTAAGCTTTACAAGCCCAAACATGCAAAGACTTCTGGAAACCAAAACTATAGAGCGTCTTGAGATTAAAGGAGATATTGTTTGTAGAATATGAACCGAATCGCAATCTTTTTAGGAATTATTCTTCTCTTCATCCTTCTTGCAGGGGGAGTGTACTTCTTTGTGCTCCGAGACACTTCTGTAGCACCAAACAATAATCCATCATTTGGTTCTGGAGGATCTCCTATAACCATTCCAAAAGATGACAACATCGATTTTGTTGTTGATGACACTCCAATACAGGAAAAAACTATTCTGACGCAGATTCATGAAGCACCTGTGGCTGGGGTTATCGTTCGAACAAATGAAGTGGAGGTAACAGTAGGGAGCACAACAGAGTCTGTACGCACACCATTTGTGCAATATGTAGACAAACAAACAGGACATGTCTTCTCATACGATGCTGAAGAAAATACAGCAGAGAGAATTTCAAATACAACCTTCCCAGGTATACAAGACGTGCATTGGTTTGACAACCCAAGTAAAGTTGTCTTTAGGTATGTAAATGGAGATGGAGAAATAGAAACATACCTTGGAGATCTTGCTGGAGGATCACTTAATGGTTCATATCTTGATGTTGATTTACCTGCAGTGCAAACATTTAATGACTCACTTCTTTCTGTTCATACAACAGAGAGGGGAAGCGAAGGATTTATCTCAGACAATGAAGGGAGAGGAGAGAGTCTTTCATTTGAAAGCAATCTTCTAAGTATTCTTATTCCTTCATTTACAGAAACCTTTGCTGCTGTTCTTACAAAGCCAGTAAGCACGCTCGCTGGCGCACTCTATTTTTATGAAAACGGATCGCAGAAGCGAATCCTTGGAGGCGTTAATGGACTTACCGCACTTCCAAATGAAGCGGGAGGGCTTGTAGTATTTAGTGAGTCTTCAGATAGGTCATACACATCAGCTCTCTATGATAGGGAAGATAATGAAATAAAAGCACTGCCGCTTGCAGTGCTTCCTGAGAAGTGTGTGTGGGGAGATGAGACAACACTCTATTGTATGGTTCCTGAGATCATCCCTCCTGCAAACTATCCAGAGCACTGGTACCAGGGATTCATTTCATTTACTGACTCTCTATGGCGTATCAACACCACTTTAGGAACAGCACGGGCTATTGCATTCTTCGATGAGAGCGGACCATTTGATGGAATTGGCCTTTCAGTAGATGAGGATGAAGAGTATCTAACCTTCATCAATAGAAGAGACGGCAGCCTTTGGGGATTTGATCTCTAATATAAAAACAGCTCGTACAAATGTACGAGCTGTTTTTCTTTTTAAACCTCTTTTACCTCAGCCTCAACAATTCCTTCCTCTTCTTTCTTTTCCTTCTTTACTGTCTGACGCATGTAAAGCTCTTGCCCGATTGCAAATAGGTTACTTGCAACGAAGTACAGAGCTACCGCAGCTGAAATTACATATGCAAAGATTGTAATAAGCACCGGCATCATAAATCGCATCTGAATCTGTAGGTTTCGAATCATGTCGTCTTTCATAGACGCATTTTCTTTCCGTGGTCCTGGAGCTGGCATTGCAAAACGAACCTGGAAATAAGCTGTAATACCTGCAAGAAGAGCAAGAATGATGCTTCGTCCTGTTACATCAATAAATCCTAGGAACTGAAGGCTAATAACCTCGGGAATAGCAACAAATGAATAGAGGAGGTCTACATTTACCTCTGGAAAAGCTTCCCGAAGGAATACGAGGTATAGGGCGATAATAATAGGGATCTGAATAAGGAAGAGTAGAAGAGATGAGAAAGGATTAATCTTATACTCCTTATAAAGAGCCATAAGCTCTTTTGCCATTTCTTCACGCTTGTCCTTCAGGCGCTCCTGAATCTCTTTAATTTTAGGCTGAGCAATCTTCATCACCATCTGTGTACGAACAGCAGAGAGTGAGAGAGGGAAGAGAATAATTTTCACAATAACGGTAGCTAGAATCACCGCCAAGCCAACATCTCCTCCAGGAATTATGTCTACAAGAAATACTAAAAGGTTATAAATTGGGTCGTACGCTACTGCGTGAAAAATGTTTCCGATCATAGTGAGATGTATTCTACCTTATTTCGCTTTTGTAAGCAGGTCGTTATAAATTTCTACAAGTTCTTCAAAACTCTTTCCTTTGACTCCTTGCTTGGTTAACAAAATTGTATCGTGTACAAGGTTAGTTTTAATAATATTATAGAGTCTTCGCTTTAGTAAATTACGGGCAATAACTCCTCCCGCAACCTTTTTAGAAACAACAACAGAAGCACGTGGTACATCCGTAGTAGGGGAGTATATAAGCGAAAACGCATCACTATGAATGCGTTTTCCACTTGCAAAGATGCTATTGAACTTATCTCGACTAAGACGTTGTTCCTTCTTAAGCATTATTTAGAAGATACTGAAAGACTTGCTCGACCCTTACGTCGTCGCGCTTTTAGTACGTTTTTCCCAGTTGGGGAAGCTGTTCGTGAAAGGAAACCATGTGTCTTGGCTCGCTTTCTTTTATTCGGTTGGTATGTTCGCTTTGGCATATATCCACAGGATACTAACAGGTTGTTAAAAATTTGGCAATGAATCAGGGTTTTTTCTAGGCCTTTAAACTTCCGCTCAGATCTTTATAATACATTGTTATGAACACTCAGATTGATACGCGTGAATTGTGGGAAAAAATATTAGCTCAGGTTGAACTCTCTATTTCATCTGCCAACTTCAACACATGGTTTAAGGACAGCGGTATTGTACGGATAGATGACAGCGTTGTCTACATTGGAGTACCATCTCAATTCTTTAAAGACTGGTACATAAAGAAATTTCATAAACTCCTTTTACAAATTGTTCTTGGAATTAGCGAGGATATACGAAATATTGAATACATTATTGTACGAGATGAGAAGAGAAGGCATGCAGACCGCTCGTACAAGACCAAAAATGCTACAGGAGAGCTTCCACTTGAGCAGTACTACATCAATAAGAGTGACAATCTAAACCCACGCTATACGTTTGATACGTTTGTTGTGGGTTCTTTTAATGAATTGGCATACGCTGCAGCACAAGCCTCAGTTAAAAGGCCTGGAATTACCTACAATCCTCTCTTTATCTATGGAGACACAGGAAGAGGGAAGACTCACCTTATTCAATCTATTGGAAATGAATACAAAAGACTCTATCCAAACCGAAAAGTCTTCTACCTAGCATCTGAGAAGTTCGCTCATGAGTTCCAAAGTGCCGTTGCAAACGGAACGGCAAATAGATTTAAGGAGAAATACCGTCAATATGACCTTTTGATCATGGACGATATTCAATTTATCGCCAAAATGGAGAAAACTCAGGAAGAATTGTTCCATTTGTTTAATTATCTACACGATAACAACAAGCAGATTGTTTTCTCATCAGATCGAAACCCTAATCACATCCCTGAGATTGCAGATAGGCTGCAAACTCGCTTCTCAATGGGAATGATTGTAGATATTGGAGAGCCAGATACAGACTCTCGTATCTCAATCCTAAGAAAGAAGGCAACACAGCATGGAATTGTATTACCTGAGGAGACAATTGAGTTCATTGCAACAACTGCAAAGGGAAGTATTCGAGAATTAGAAGGAATACTTAACAGTATTGTCTGCCAAGCACAGCTAAAAGGGGAGACACCAAGTCTAAATGATGTAAAACACATCCTTAAAACCATCAGCAAGCCTCAGCGATCTATCTCTGTTAAGAATATTGTTTCTAAGATTGCTGAATTCTACGGAATTGATGAAGAATCAATCTATGAAAAGACTAGAAGAAGGGAGGTTGTGCGCCCTAGGCAGGTGATTATGTACATCCTCAGGGAAGATTTCAGTGTGTCGTACCCAACCATTGGAAGTAAGCTTGGAGGAAGGGACCACACAACCGTAATCCACTCATGTGAGAAGATTAAAAGAGAGCTTTTAACTGACACAGCCCTCGGTGAGGAAGTCGATCAAGTGCGAGGATTACTCGTATAACCCTGGGGATACTGTGGGTAAAGTACTGTGGAAAAGAAATAAAAAAGACTGGGATAACAATCTAACAAAAATGACCTTTTCCACACCGACTTTAAAGAGAGAGAAGTTATTCACAAAAATATTTTCTACGGACACAGCACTATCAACAGGGAGCAAGAGAGAAGGAGGGGAGAGTAGAGGGATATACAAGACTTTTCCACCTCTCCACAGTACTAATAACAACAATAACTTATGTATATAGAAATTAAACACAAGGATATACAACACGCAGTCAAAGGTGCTGCACGCGTTGTACAAAAAAATCCTCAACTGCCTGTACTAGGTTGTGTTGTTCTAGTTGCACAAGACAATAAGGTGATGGTGAGAGCAACAAACCTAGAAGTTGGTATTGAGTTTGTATTGCCTGGAAAGGTGACTGAAGAGGGTGCGGTAGCAATCCCAGCACCAATCCTTACAAGCTTTGTTGGAACTCTAAAGGGAGATGAGACTCTTTCTCTTAAAGCATCAGGAGATATCGTAACTGCAAAGACAAAGGTTGGTTCAACCAAGATTAAAACTATCTCTGCAGAAGACTTCCCAGACCTTCCTAAAGCATCAGGGACTACCTTTACGATCCCTGGTCCTAAACTAGCTCAAAGTTTTGATAGCGTGGCATTTTGCGCCTCTCTATCGATGATTCGACCCGAACTCGCTTCCATTTATTTGAAAGGAACAGAAGAAGGTCTTGTTTCTGTGGCAACAGATTCATTCCGCCTTGCTGAAAAGAAGGTTCCGGTAGATAAAAGTACTGAATTTGATCCTATTTTGGTGCCAGCACGAAATGTGCCCGATATTATTTCTATTTTAGATGGAGCAGATACTGTTTCTGTATCGCTTGATGAACATCATGTGACATTTGATACTGGAAAAGGATTTGTTACTTCACGACTTACAACTGGAAACTTCCCAGACTACACACAAATTCTTCCAAAGAGCTACACAACACACGCAACCATCCTTACTCAAGATCTTCTTGATGCTCTAAAGACCGTTGCTATCTTTAGCGACAGTTTCTCAAAGGTAACAGTGGATGTATCTCCTGAAGGAAAGAAATTTATTCTTCTTGCGCAGAACATGGATACGGGAGAGACAGTAGAGACAGTACAAGCAGCTCTTGAAGGAGATGATATTTCTATGAACTTTAACCATCGATACGTATCTGAAGTATATGGAGTTATTAATTCAGATAGTACGCAGTTCTCATTTGCAGGTCCTGGGAAGCCACTTCTTATTCAAGGGGTAGGAGATACTACATTTACGTACATTGTAATGCCGATGAATCGATAATATGGGAAAGATCTTTAGAACAAAAGAAACTGAAGCTTTATATACAAAAGAAAAAAATAATGGAGGACTTAAGGAGTGTCCTCTTTGTAATGAACCATCAATAAAAGAATGGAATCATTGGAAAATAATTAAAAATAAATTTCCTTATGACCTTATTGCAAAAGATCATGACATGTTGGTTTCAAAAAGACATGTTGGAGAAGAGGATTTAACGCAAGAAGAGTTTGAAGAAATGCTTTTAATTAAAAAAGAATATATTCATTCTAATTATGGATATATGTTCGAGCCAATGATGAGAAACAAATCAATTCCAGATCATTTTCATACTCATCTTATAAATGAGAAGGAAATTCTTGTTTAATTAACACCTCCAAACAACCAATTCTGCACAGAGTATTCCCAGTGTGCATATTGAGAATCATTTCCAGGCAATAGAGGTTGAGGGCCTCGAGGATTATTCTTATCTACATAGTGAAGTATTGAGTGTCCAATATTTACTCCATTGTTATTTTCTACATTCCACACACCTCGAAGGATGGGTTTGATGTCTTGTGGTACAGGAGGAGTTTCAGAGAAGAATGCTCTTGGGCGAGTAAGGAGAGCTTCTCGCATAAACTCATTCCATAGTGGAGCGATAATGAATCCAGCTACCTGCTTATCCATTGGTCTGTTGTCATTGTTTCCAGCCCACGCTCCAACTGCAATATTTGGTGTATATCCAATAATCCACGCATCTCGATAATCATTTGTTGTTCCCGTCTTTGCAGCAACGTCATATCCTGCAAAGTGTAGGGGAGAGTTTGCTCCAAATGCTGGAGTTCGAGCCTCATTATTTGAAAGCATGAAGTTCAATTCTTTTGCAGCAGCCTCTTCTAGAACAACCTTAGGAGAAATAGATGATTCATATACTACGTCACCGTTTTTATCCCGAATTTCTTTAATGGCAAACTCATCATTTCTTACTCCATTAGTTGCAAATACTCCATAGGCACTTGTTATGTCGATAAGTTGAACTTCTCCACCTCCAAGCACAAGAGAAAGTCCATATCGATCAGGATCGGTTAGGGTAGTGAGTCCCATTCTTGAGGCAAGATTAATTACATCCTGAATTCCAACAAGATACAGAGCCTTAACGGCAGGTACGTTAACTGATTGTGCAAGAGCATCAATCAATTTCATTGGCCCACGGAAGAGGTCATCATAGTTTCCAGGTGAATAACACTCATCATCACTTTCAAACTTGTCTGAATCACAAGAAGCAGAGAATTGAGTAGGGAGGTCAAAGAGAATTGTGTCTCGTGTGTATCCTTCTCGTAGAGCTTGTACATATACAAATGGTTTAAAGGTAGATCCAGGCTGCCTCTCGGCTAGAGCAATATTAAAGTTCCCATCAATTTCAGTATCAAAGTAGTCTCTTGAACCAACCATGGTGAGGATTTCTCCATTTGTTGGATCAATAGCAATAATTGCAGCATTTTCTGCATCATGTCGCTCAGCATTTGCTAGCGCATATCGATTTACAATCTCCTCACCCTTAACTTGAAGATCAAAATCAAGAGTTGTAATAACAGTAAGTCCTCCTTCTTCAATTACACGTGGACCATAAAGCTCCTCTAGTTTTTCTTGCACATAAAATACAAAATGAGGAGCTTTGATTCCTTGGTCTCCTCGAAGGAGGAAGGTAACGTCCTCTGCTTTTGCTGACTCGTGCTCTTCTTCTGTAATAAATCCAAGCTGAGACATTCTTAGCAGCGCAAAATTCTTTCGCTCTTCTAGTTTGTCTCTGTTATTTCCATATGGAGAGTAAAAAGTAGGTGCTTTAGGAAGTGCTGCAAGGTATGCGGCTTCTGCAAGCGTTACGTCATTTGAACTTTTTCCAAAGAAAGCACGAGAGGCTTCCTCTGCTCCATACAAGTTTCCTCCATATGGAGATTCATTGAGATAGACAGAAAGAATTTGATCCTTTGAGTACACCTGCTCAAGTTTGATGGCGATAATCCACTCTTTTAGCTTTCGAGAAATACTCTTATCGATAGTAAGGATAGAGTTTTTTACAACCTGCTGTGTGATTGTTGATCCTCCTTGAGCGAATGATCCTTTTGTAATATTTACAAGAATTGCTCGTACAAAAGCAATTGGACGAACACCAAAGTGGTCATAAAAACGATCGTCCTCAAGTGCTATAGTCGCATTTTGAATATATGGAGAAATGTCAGATAGAGGAACCAAGCTCCGCTTCACATCCTGACTTAAATCATAGAGAAGAACTTCTCCTGTACGGTCATAGATTTTTGTAGATTGTACAACCTTTCGCTCCTCAAAAGCATTGAGGTCTGGAGTAGGGAGTAGGGCAACCCAAAGAATAAGAATTCCTGTCATAAGGAATCCTGTTCCGAAAAACAGAGCCAATACTCTCTTGTGGTGTGATCTAAGCAGACCGTTCTTTTTCATGCATCAATACTAGCGAGTACCAACGTAAAACACAACGGCCCCAAGTGTAGGGCCGTTGTGTTTTATATATTTACTCCTCGTCTTCGTCAGAATCACCATCCTCCTCGTGATCCTCACTGTCCATGTCCATGTCAGCATCATCTGCATCCATGTCCACAGCATCGTCCATCATTTCGTCATCCATTGCTGGATTCATATCTTCATGATCGCTCATAAAAATGTTCATTAGATCTAATGGCGCGTTTGCGCTCTGTATTTTTATCAAAAAAATTTATACGTGCAAGATGTTTTTTACTTGTTTGTGGATATAAATATGGCCTGCCAAGAATCTTGGCAGGCCATTAAAAAACTACGCTGCTTCCCGAAGAGAGACAGAGAGCTCCTCAACGAGTTTTTCTCGATGAGAAATGTTTTGTTGAGGGCCATAAATTTTGCACAGCTCAAGCAAAACAAGTCTTTGTCCTTGGGCAGTAAATTTCTTCACTGTCTCCTGCAGAATCTCGCAGGCAGTGTAGATACCCCCGTCTTTGTTTTCGATTTTTTTACGAAGCTTTGAAGCTTCCCCCAGCATTTCTCGATTCGGGTCTATCTCAGCACGGAAAGACTCAATCTCAAGATCGAGAGTTTCCAGTACTTTAGAGATATCCTCATCAGACATATGAGAAGCTTCAGAAGTTCTTTCAACAAAAAAACAAAGCGGAAGAAAGTCTTCTTCCCGCTCAATTTTTGTAATTGCTGAAATAAAAGCTTCTGCAGTAGAAACATATTGGAAACTCATTGTTCCCTCCCTTTTAATCCAATATCGAAGGTATCGTAACTATCTATGAGATGCAAGCGCACAGATACTAAGTGCCACTGCGTCATATTCATCATCGAGTGCTTTTGGATCAATTCCTTTAATAAGGCGCTTTGTCATATCCATTACATCTTTCTTTGACGCACTTCCATATCCAGTAACTGCAATCTTCACTTCTTGAGGAGAATGTTCAATTACAGGAATAGAGTGAACTCCAGCTAATGCCAAAATCATTCCCCGAGACTCTGCTACAGCAAGCGCACTCTTTTTATTGTTTGTTGAGAAGAAAAGTTTCTCAACTGCAATTGCATCAGGTTTATATTTTTTAATTATTGAAAGGAGTTCCTGGTGCAATTCTCCAAGTCTTTTTGAGAGATCATCTTTTTTATCTGTTTGAAGACAGGTAGAGAAGAGGAGGGAAGACTCGTGCACTGTTCCTTCAAGTACAGCAATACCAAGCCGGTCATATCCCGGGTCACACGCAAGTATTGTTTTATGATTTGTTGCTGAAGACATCTTGTACATCGTCTTGCTCCTCCAGATCTTCTATAAGTGCCTCAAATGATTCAAGTTCAGAATCCGGAAGATCCATTGTTGAATTTGGAGTCCATTCCATTCCAGATTTTGTAAATGCCCATGCGGCAGATCCTGGCTCACCAAGCGTGAACCCTCTCCTTGAAAGAATGTGTTTAATTTCCTGAGCTGTTCTATTTCTATTGTCAGTTAGTGTTTCGACAATAAAAGCGAGTCCTCCAGGACCATAGAACTCATAGGTAATTGGTTCTAGATCTGCAGCATTTTTATCTGTTCCTTTTGCTACAGCACGCTCAATATTATCTTTGGGCATTGAATCTGCCTTTGCATTATCAATTGCAGCACGAAGACCTGGATCACTTACATCTCCACCCGCTGCCTTACTTGCAACTGCAATTAACTTTGCATGCCGTGAAAAAACCTTACTTTTCTTTCCATCGGTAATTGCTTTCTTATGTTTAATTTTTGACCACTTATTATGTCCTGCCATAGTGTATGTACTATACGTATTTGTTTTTATAAATCCAAATGCTCGTACGCTTTCTTGGTTGCAGTACGTCCTCTTGTTGTTCTTTCAACAAATCCAAGACGGATAAGGTATGGCTCGTAAAGGTCTTCAAGTGTCGTAACTTCTTCTCCAAGAGCTGTAGCGAGTGTCTTGCTTCCAACGGGTCCTCCTCGGAAGGTCTCGATTAGAACTTTAAGATACCGTCTATCGTCTTTGGTAAGTCCCATCTCATCTATTCCAAACAATGTACATGCATCTGCAAACAATTTTGGATCAGGTTTCTTGTCTTGTACCGAAACATAGTCTCTAAATCGCTTCAGAAGGAAATTTGCAGTTCTTGGAGTGGATCGTGAGCGATGCGCAATAAGTTTTAAAACATCTTCAGGCACATCAAACTTTAGAAGCTTTGCAGATCGAGAGATAATCGTTTGAATTTCTTCATCAGTATATAAATCAAGTTGATGAACTCCTCCTCCAAAGCGAGAGCGAAGAGGGGATGACACCTGGGCAATTCGTGTCGTTGCACCAACGAGTGCAAATGGAGGAAGGTCTAGCTGCACAGTACGAGCTGAGGGTCCTTTCCCTAAAATAATATCGAGCCTCCCTGCTTCAAGGGCAGGGTAGAGAAGTTCCTCTACTTTTTTAGAGAGTTGGTGAATCTCATCAATAAAGAGTACGTCTCCTGGTTCTAAGTTTGTAAGGATGGCAGCTAAATCTGCTGCACGCTCAACTGCAACACCTGATGTTACGCGAACAGGTGCTTGTAACTCATGAGCGATAACATGAGCAAGAGTTGTCTTTCCAACACCAGGAGGTCCATAGAAAAGTAAGTGCTCCGGAAGCTCTCCACGGTTTTTAGCAGCCTCAATAGAAATCTTAAGGTTCTCTTTTGCATGCTCCTGACCTACATACTCCTTCCAATTATCAGGGCGAAGTGTTGCGTCGAGGTCTACTCGTATATCTTTCTTTTCTTCCGGGGTACTTGACATGTCTGTATTATATGATAGAATCCTTTCCAGTGCGAGTACTTTACTCGCCTTTTTCTTTAGACAAGAACGTATAGTCTCTAAGGCAAAGCTTGACGGCTTGGGCCCGTCCCAGGGACCAATTGGTGCATTACTTCGGTTTTGTTGCTGATTGACTCCCCAGGTTCAGGGATCTTAATTGCCTTAGGGACTATGCGTTTTTTCTATTCACCTACAACTCGCATCACTTCTGCGATTGTAGTTGTGCCCTTAAGTGCCTTAAGTACTCCATCCTGGGCCATTGTAAGCGTACCTTGTCGGTGCGCTTCTTTTTGTATAGCGCTCTCGCTAGGGCTACTTTTTAGGAACTCAGCAAGCTCATCATCCATAAATATTGCCTCGTAAATTCCAACTCGACTTACAAAAGCATCAGCTGGAGTATCTGTCGCAGGCACTTTCTGCATTTCAGGAACCTCTGGCTTCTCTACGCTCTCAGGAAGGGTAGAGAGGTGCTTCTCTACAAACTCTTTCTCTGCTCCTTCCAAGGGAGCTTCTTTTGTTTTGGCAGGATCTAATACCCGCACAAGACGCTGTCCCATCGCCACATTAATTGCAGAACCAAAACTCTTTGGATCAACACCAAGGTTTACAAGGCGAGGGAAGGTTCCTGCAGCAGAATTGGTGTGGAGCGTTGAAAGTACAAAGTGTCCTGTTAGAGATGCGCGGATTGCGGTCTCTGCAACATCAGAGTCTCTAATCTCTCCAACCATAATTACATCAGGGTCTTGTCGAAGAGATGACTTAAGTCCTGAGGCAAAGGTGTACTTATCTTTTTCAACTTGTGTCTGTACAATTCCTGGCAATTTGTACTCAACAGGATCTTCGATAGTAATAATCTTAATGTCAGGAGAGTAAATCTTCTGCAGGAATGCATACAGAGCTGTTGTTTTTCCAGATCCTGTAGGTCCTGTAGTTAGAAGCATTCCATTTGGCTTTCTAATTTCCTTTTCAATACGAGAGAGAATATTTTCTGGGATACCAAGCGAGTCTATTGATACCTTACTTTGCTCTGAGTTAAGAACACGCAGCACCATAGACTCTCCAAAAGCTCCTGGAATTGCAGAAGCTCGTACCTCCACATCATTTTCTCCGATAGCAATACTAAAGCGTCCATCTTGTGGTCGTGTATGTACATTTAATTTCATTGCAGAGAGCAATTTAATTCGAGAAAGGAGCAAGCTGTATGCCGGAAGGTCAATGCGCGCAATGTCAGTTAGCATTCCTGTTACGCGCATTCTAATTCGAGCTGCTTCCTCTCCAGGTTCAAGGTGAATATCAGATGCACCAACCCCAACAGCTCCTGCAAAAAGAACTTCAAGTAGTCGTGTAGCACGACGTGCCTTATCCAACTTACTCAAAGAGTCTACTTTTTTCGTAATGTCGGCTGGGGAAGTTAATTGAGAGAGTTCTTCTGCCAATCTATTTTCTGAAATAGTAAATGCACCAGGGGTGCTTGTAGATGCTGCATCAAGATCAGCGTATCGGGTGAGAGCTTTTTCAATACTGTATGAAGAGACAAGGAATTTCTCTACAGAAAATCCTTTTGTGAAGAGTTCTTGAGCAAAGGTATCAATGTTTTGATTCGTTGGCTTATCAAAAGCAATACTCACAACCTTTCCTTCTTTTTGAAAGGGAACAATACGCATTGCTCTTGCTTCATCTGCAGTGCTTAAACGAAGTGCCTCAGGGTTGATGGGGTAGGTGGTTAGATTTATGTACCCAAGATTGTATCGATTCGCTAAAATCTCTGAAACATCTTCAGCTTCAGCGCGCCGTGCGGCGTCCAAGGTCTTATCTCCATCCTTAAACTCTGGCATAGGCACATAATACCAGGGATATGCCAGCTACGTAATTAACTACGTAGTTAATTACGTAGCTGAAGTATAGATATTGACAAAAACATAGTAAAGTTATATAATACACATAGGATTAACACTAAACGTGGAGGGCGACATGCGCCTTTTTGCACTTTTCATTTCGATATTCGTCGCCCTCTTCTTGGGGGCATGCGAAACCACTCCAGACGGAAGTGTCCAAACGATTGGCGGAGCCCTTCGTTTTGGCGACAATGGTGCGGTGACTGTTCGTAGCAGTCAGCCGGTCATCGTTCAGACTTTCGCTGATGATGGGTACCAGGAGAATGGACTTCAGGTCCTTGGTCCTGGTCAAAATCATCGAGCGGTGTTGCGCCAGCGCTCTTTTGGCGCAACGCAACACACGCTCTGGGTGACATTCCCTGATGGTGAGGAATATATCCTCAACATCTATCGGTGTCGTGGTGGGTATCGTGGAGAATGTTTTGTTACTGACTTCACGATAACGCTCTATGAGGATTACTGGACGTGTGCTGCAAGGCTGCCGGCTTACAATCTGAGCCAATGCCGAGTGTCCTCATCTGGACGTCTTCGCGAACATCGATATGACTGAAAAAACGGCCGCGCCCCTTCAACAGGGCGCGGTTTTTCATATTTGGTACAATAGCTTTAATGGAATGGAATATCTCTACATTAGAGGAGCTGCAATTTGTAGCAAAAGAAATATACGAGACACTCGAGCAGGATAACGAGCATGCAACCTTGCTAACTCTAAAGGGTGACTTAGGGGCTGGAAAAACTGCCTTCACAAAAGAATTGGCAAAAGTTTTAGGTATTGAAGAGCACATAACGTCCCCAACATTTGTATTGGCGAAAGAGTACGAGCTAGAGAATCAAAAATTTGAAAAACTTATTCATATAGATGCATATAGACTAGAAGGAGAAGAGGGTCTTGAACCAATTGCATTTAAAGAAATGCTCGAGGATAAAGAAAGCCTTGTTGTACTTGAATGGCCAGAGAGGGTAGAGGAGGAGCTTCCAGAATGGAGAAAGGAAGTATCAATAGAGATTGAAGGAGAGAATAGAAATATTACCTATGGCGGATAAACGACTAATTGTACTTGATTCACATGCACTGATTCATCGTGCGTATCATGCATTGCCTGACTTTGTATCAGATAAAGGAGAGCCAACAGGAGCGCTCTATGGTCTTTCAACCATCCTCCTTAAGACAATCAAGGATCTCAATCCTGATTATGTTGTTGCTACAAATGATCTTCCAAAGCCAACGCACAGGCATCTGGCTTTTGAGGACTATAAAGGAACACGAAAGAAGATGGATGATGAGTTGGGGCACCAATTAGGACGAATGCCAGATATTTTCAAAGCTTTTGGTATTCCTTTGTATTCAGCAGAAGGGTACGAGGCTGATGATGTGATAGGAACAATCGTAAAGAAGACAAAACGAAAGAAAGATCTTGAGGTAATTATCGTATCTGGCGATATGGATACCCTACAGCTTGTAGAAGAGGGTCGCGTAAAGGTATTTACAATGCGAAAAGGAATAACCGACACTGTTTTGTACGATGAAGAAGCAGTGCAGGATCGATTTGAATTCCACTCAGACCTCATCCCAGACTACAAAGGCTTCAGAGGAGATCCCTCAGACAACATTCCTGGTATCCCAGGAGTGGGAGACAAGACTGCAACAAGTCTTATTAAAGCCTTTGGATCTCTCGAGGATGTATATAAGGCGCTTAAAAAAGATGAAGAGCAATTTTTAGAGAAAGGATTTAAGCCTCGCATCATAAATCTCTTAAAAGAGCATAAGGAGCAGGCAGAATTTTCAAAAAGTCTTGCGATTATTCATACAGATGCCCCAATTACAATTGAAAAGTTTGAAGATTGGCATCTAGAGAATCATGTAGAGAAGTTAATGGAGCTTTTTGATGAGCTTGGCTTTCGAACGCTTCGTGATCGGGTAAAAAATCTTGCTGGAATTGTAGAAGAAGAGAAGGAGGAAGAAAAAGAAGAGGAGATTGATGCAAGGGAGGTGGAGCGAGTGGCAATTATGCTTTGGCTTTTGCACTCTGATACGAGCAACCCAAGTCTTGAAGACATTTATGCATATACAAAGGTGCGTGACTTTAAGGAGTCAGAAAAAATTCTAAAAGCAGAATTAAAAAAAGAACCAAAACTTCAAAAACTCTATGATGAGATTGAATTACCACTACTGCCTGTGGTGCATCAGATGGAGGAGAGGGGAGTAATGCTTGATGTAAAGCACCTAGAGAAACTTTCAAAGGAATATCACAAAGAACTTGAAACACTCAGGGCAAAAATCTACAAACTTGCAGGAGAAGAGTTCAATATTAATTCTCCAAGGCAACTCGGAGTTATTCTCTATGAGAAATTAGAGCTCAAACCAAAGAATCAAAAGAAGACTGCAACAGGGCAACGATCAACAAGAGAGAGCGAGCTTGTAAAAATGATGGAGGATCATGAAATCATTCCTCTTATTCTTGAGTATCGAGAACTTCAGAAACTTCTCTCAACATACATCGACACATTGCATACAACGCTTGATAAAGAAAACCGCCTTCATGCTGATTTTGTACAAGCCGGAACTACAACGGGCCGTATGGCATCAATTAATCCAAACCTTCAGAACATTCCTATTAAGAGTGATAGAGGGAAGGTAATTCGAAATGCATTTATTCCAGCTAAAGGATACAAGCTTGGGGTATTTGATTACTCTCAGATTGAATTGCGCATTGCAGCTTTCTTGTCTGGCGATGAGAAGCTTATGGAGGTATTTAAAACAGGACAGGACGTACACCAGGCTGTAGCAGCTGAAGTATTTGGTGTGCCAGCAGAGCAGGTAGATAAAGAAATGCGTCGAAGGGCAAAGGCCATTAACTTTGGAATTCTCTATGGAATGGGAGTGAATGCTCTAAAGAAGGCAATTGATTCAACGCAGGCTGAAGCACAAGAGTACTTAAATGAGTATTTCTCTAAGTACCACAAACTCTCAGAGTACCTTGAGCACACAAAAGGGAATGCTCGGAAATTTGGATATACAGAAACTATGTTTGGGAGACGTCGACACTTCGAAGGAATCAGCTCATCACTTCCATTTGTGAGAGCTCAAGCTGAGAGAATGGCACTCAATGCTCCAATCCAAGGAACACAGTCTGACATTATTAAAATCGCTATGGTAAAGGTAGATGAATTCCTAAAGAAGGAGGGGCACGATGCTCATCTTGTGCTTCAGGTGCATGATGAATTGGTATATGAAATGAAGGATCCAAGTATTGCTCCAAAGATAAAAGAAATAATGGAGAATGCTGTGCCACTAACAGATACAAATGATGTACCGCTTAAAGTAGACGGAGCAATAGGAGATAATTGGGGAGAGACAATAGATATATGATCTACGCATTTATAGGAACAGACCAGGACAAAGTTCGTGCAAAGGCTTCTGCTTGGATTGAGGCAGGACGTGCAAAAGATCCCTCTCTCACATACCTGCGACTAACTGAAGATACATTTGATGAGGGGGCAGTACTTGAGAATCTTGGAGGACAATCACTTTTTGCAAAGCGAATGCTCATATCTCTGGATGGACTTTGTAAGAGCAAAGAAGATTTTATTCTTGAGCACATTAAAAGTCTCGCAGAGTCAGAAAATGTTTTTGCAATTATAGAAGGAAAGCTTTTGGCTAAAGCAAAGAAAGCAATTGAAACCAATGCTACAAAAGTTTTTTCATACGATCTTCCAGCAAAAGATAGCAAACCAAACTTTGCTATCTGGAATGCAATTGATAGAGGAGATGGAATCTCTCTCTGGAAGGAATATCAAAAAGAGAGGAAGGCAGGAGCAGAGCCTGAGATGCTTGCAGGATTTATTCACTCAAAACTTCGAAGGAATATTCCAAAAGATAAAAATGCTGCACGACAATCAAAAAGATTTATCGACTTTTATCACGAAGCTAGAAGAGGGGAGGTAGATTTTGAAGAGGGGCTAGAGTTGTTTCTTTTGAAAATTTAGTGTGATATCTTCTCTTTAGAAAGGAGATAAGCATGGTTGAAAACTGTGGCCACTTAGTTCGACGTCTAGAATATGAATTTGGAATAGAAAACTATGAACACTCCGCATGTCTTCGGCGCGGTACTCATTATGATGAACTTCACGTCTTCAAGAACTCAAAAGGGCAATACTTTTCTTGGGAAAGTGATTGGGGTTGCGATTGTTGTGAACCAGAAGATGTAGATCGCTGCTTTGACTACGGAGAAATAAGTGAAGAAGAAGCTTTAGAACTTATAAGAGGACATGATTAATGTCCTCTTATTTTTATATTTTGTCCGCCCACTAGGGCTCGAACCTAGGACCTTCTCCTTAAAAGGGAGCTGCTCTACCAACTGAGCTATGGGCGGAAGTCCTTGTATATAACCGCAAAGCGGCAAGAATATCAACTAGTACGAGATTTGATCTACGAGTTTTCCAACACTATCGTACAAACGAATAGTTTCTCTCTCTTTCTTCCAAAGCTCTCCTGACCTTCCTAGATAAACACGCCACTCATCATCAAAGAACTTCTCGTCATTTTTGTGATTACTTACACATCCGTTGTAACTAATATTTGTTTCAACAAATCCTTTGCATGATCCAGATACAGTAGGAGGGATGCTTGTTGCAATAGAGCAGCGCGGAATATCCTCTACAAACTCTTCGCAAAGCACTTCACGATTTAAATCAATGCTCGAGAAGTTTCTAAGCTCATCCTCAGGAAGGGGACATGATTTTCTAAGGGTTGGCGTAAATGATTGGTACTGAGCAAAATATCCCATGCACATATTTATACGGAAGGATGCGCCGATAGGAGAACGTCCAGAGATAACGTACGCATCGTCTCCTGGATCAAGATAGAGAGCTTCTCGCTCGGTAATGATTCCAGATAATGGAAGCTCTGTTCCAAATGGAATTACCTCACTCTTTCCAGTAACTTCAGATACTAGTTTCCAATTTGAAATATTAATAGGGTTCTCTGCCCGAGATGAAACTTTAAGTTTTAGATACTCTTCTCGTGCATCAGTTTTCTTTGCACCGCTAGTACTTCGCACAAGTGTCACGTCTCCTCTGTACACAGATCGTTCAAGAGAGGTAAGTTCATTCTCTGCTTCAGTCTGCCTTCTACGCTCTTCAGTTTCTGAATCTTCTCCTCCTGAAGAAGAGCGAGTATTTACCCGAGGAGTACTCGGCGCTCTATATCCTAGGAGTGCTCCAGTACCACGAGCTTCACCGGTACTAATAGGTTTTGGAGAGGTGATAGTAAACCCACCAGTTGCTATTGGCTTACTGGGTCCACCAGTTGCAACCCATACGAAGAAGAGAAGAATAAAAATTCCGATTATGAAAAAGGCGTCGCCTATTCCTCCTCCACCTCCGCTTTCATCTGCCATATATAAGTACTATAGGTTTTAACCGGTAAGCTTTGCAAGCTCTTCACGCACAACAGTCGCATCATCCCATTCTGTTCTCTTGCCATTTGCTTCCATAATATAAGGGTCAGTTCCTTTCCCAGAGATCAAAACAACGTCTCCTTTTGAAGCTTTCTTCAGCGCTGATGCGATAGCTTCACGCCTGTCCATGATAACTGTTGGCGCAGGATCCATATTCTCTGACATCTCAGAGATAATTTTCTCTGGATCCTCATCATAAGGATCCTCATTGGTAAGAATTACATGATCACAGTGCTTTGCAGCAATCTCTCCCATAAGAGGGCGCTTCCATGTATCTCGCCCTCCTCCTGTATTTCCCAAGATGCAGATCTTCTTCTGGTCCCCAAAGGCTCCATAGAGCGCAACGAGAGAATCTGGGGTGTGGGCATAATCTACAACTGCCGCAAAATCCTGTCCTCCATCTACAAACTCTACACGTCCACGCACCTTCTCAATCTTCTGGATAGCTTTAGCTGCATCAGATGTATTAATTCCCAAAAGCTCGGAAACCTTAAGTGCAGCAAGTGCATTAAGGCCATTAAATACCCCAGGTAAGGGAAGTGAAATATTTTCTTTTCCATAAGTAAATGAAATTCCTTTTGCACCTGTCTTCAAGTCTTTTAGCTCTCCTTGAGTGAAAGGAATTTGAGCTTTTGCAAAAGAAAGGAAATCTTGCGCATGAGGATCATCTGCATTTGCAACAACAGCTCCCGAATTTTTTCGGATTTCTTTTGCATATTTTAGCTTTGCATTTTTATAGTTTTCAAAAGAGCCATGAGATTCGATGTGTTCCTTTTGCAAGTTTGTGAATACAAGCACAGAAGGGAAGAGGAAGGTGTGCCTAAATAGTTTTGCTCCCTCACTCGTAGCCTCAATAACAGCATGTGTTGCTCCTTGATCTTTTGCCCGCTTAAGAAGTCTATGAATTTGCCCGCGACCTGGCATAGTCATCTTTAATTTATTTGGAAGGGTCTCATTAGGTAGCGCGAACTTAATGGTGCTGATAAGAGCAGTCTTGTGATCGGTTTCTTTTAAAATTGTGTAGAGCAATTCAGAAACGGTAGATTTTCCTTTTGTTCCTGTAACCAAAACCACCTGCATACTCTTTGCGGGGAAGCCAGTTAACGCTGCACTTATAAATGAAAGAGAGAAGTGGTATAGAGAGAGAACAAAAGATGGAGTAAGACTCCTTATGAGTGATTTTATTTTTGAAATCATGATTGCTTTAGTGCTGCCTTAAGTCTGGCATCTTTCCCAACAATAGTATTTGGAATTGCGTGGAGTGCTTTCTTTGCTTCACGCTCCTTATATCCAAGAGCTATTAGTGTATCTAATATTTCAGTATCGTCATCCCTTACTTCTGCATCACCATCTCCCTCAACTTTGTCCTTGAGCTCTACGATAATTTTCTCTGCCATTTTCTTTCCAACTCCCGCAACGCGGGTAAGGTATGAGACATCTTTTGCGCGGATTGCATCTCCTAATACTCCAACAGGAGCAAGGTCCGCAATGGCGAGAGCTGAGCGTGGACCTACACCAGAGACCGTAAGGAGAAGCTCAAAGAAGTGGAGTGTATCTTCTGCAACAAAGCCATATAAATCTGCTGCATTTTCTCGGAGGGCCAAGTAGGTGTGGAGAGCAACTCCATCTCCTTTAGAGAGTGCAAGAAGGTCGGTTTTGGGCATGCGAACCATAATACCTAGGCCAAATACGCCAATAACTGCGTGCTCGCTGCTAACTGCTTCAACCGTCCCAGAAATCGTTCTAATCATGGATATATCGTATCACGCGCTTGCATTTGTTGCCTTTCTCCTATATTATCGCGCTCACATATGGCAATTACAGAAGGAGCAAAAAAGGCACACCGAGCATCGCTTAGAAAGCGAGTGTTTAACGTGCGCCGAAGCCGAACTCTAAAGGATGAGGTGCGTGAGACACGTGACCTTATTACAGCAGGTGATGTAAAGGGAGCGCAAGAAAAACTTCCAACTGCATACAAGGCAATTGATAAAGCTGCAAAGCGAGGAATCATTAAGCCAAACACTGCCTCACGAAAGAAATCTCAGCTCGCTCGAGCTATCGCAAAGAAAGAGGGGAAATAAGAAAAGCGCCGGAAGGCGCTTTTCTTCTTGTGCTCCCGCCAGGAATCGAACCTGGAGCGTCGGCTCCGCAAGCCAATGTTTTATCCGTTAAACTACGGGAGCAGTAGCAAATAAATTACACTAAAATCCTAGAAAATCCACAAAGCGTTCGAAGAGTCCATCTAGATGTTCTTCTTCTTGTACGTAATACTCAAGTACATCAAATACTTCATAAGGATCTATTCCTTCGGGAAGTGGGATAGAAAGCTGTGGAGCAAAGATACTTTTTGTACGAAGAGAAAGTACTGGATCTTCATTTTCAAACTCAAGAATACAGAAAGAGATAATATTTTCGTATGGGAAGAGTGTTGAATCAATCAAGACTCCTCGATTCGTTAGCGTAATAGTGTATTCGTTGGCAGCGCCAACTGAAGCAAAGCCAAGCGCTACAGCTCCTGTGACAATTACAATTGCAAAGAGAACGTTTCCAAAAAGAATAGAAGCAATAGCAAGTGCTGCTGCAATAATTCCAAGGATCCAGTACCAGTCAGGTTTTCTGGCTTTGATATTCCGCTCTGTTGTTCTCCAAGATAGAGGGCTGTTGTCCATTGCAAAAAGTATAGCATTGCAATGGTTTAAAGAGTTGTAATTATGTACAAATCGCAGTAGGATGGCCGGACATGGAGGGATGGCTGAGTGGTCGAAGGCGCTGGTCTTGAAAACCAGAGATCCTTTACGGGATCCGTGGGTTCGAATCCCACTCCCTCCGCAGATAACAAAAAGCGCCCAGATGGGCGCTTTTTGTTTACAGAGCTTCTTTTGGCTCCTCTTCAGGATCTTTTGCCGGGAAATTTTCCTCAACAATTTGCTGTCCTTTTTGTCCTTTCTTTCGGAAGAAGAAGTAGTAAATGATTTCTAGTATTCCAATAGTATTTAGAATAAGAAGTGCAATGAACCAAACTTTGTGTCCGTTCTTTGCGGCGTGCCACAGGGCAAGTCCTTTCCAAACAATTGTCCAAACTACGACTGCTAAAATTCCGAGTCCATACAGGAGACCAAGTTCTGCTGCATTTCCTCCAACTACTGATCCTATAACTTCTGTGTAATCCATATGGCAGAGACTATAGCATAGAAAATTCTCTCTGGTATGCTCTATGTATGCGATATCTTGGAATTGATTATGGAAGTAAGTGTGTGGGGCTTGCTCTCTCAGATGACGATGGAAAGATGGGGTTCCCCCATACAGTATTAAGTAATACACCAGCTCTTCTTGAAGAGGTTACAAAACTTATCGAAGAAGAAGGGGTGCAAACGGTAGTGTTTGGAGATTCAAAGAATTTAGATGGAGAAGAGAATGCAATTCAACAGGAGCTCAAAGACTTTGCAGAGAAGCTTGGGGTAAATGCTGGGGTGACAATTGATTTTGAACCCGAGTACTATACAACCAAGCAGGCAAAAGATGCCCAAAAACTTGCAGGGAAGGAGAGCGAGAGAGCAGACGCTATAGCGGCAGCAATTATTTTAACGAGTTATTTAGAGCGACATGGCAACAATTGATGATTTTGGAAAGTTAGAGATGAGTATTGGTACTGTTACAAGTGCAGAGCTTGTTCCTGATACAGATAAGCTTGTACGGCTAACAGTAGATTTTGGTGAGGAAGAGGATAGGCAAATAATTTCAGGTATTCGCGATAGAATTGAAGAGCCAGAAGAGCTTGTTGGAAAGCAATTTCCATTTGTAACAAATCTTGAGCCGCGAACAATTCGAGGATTTGAAAGTAATGGAATGATTTTGGTTCCAAATGAAGGAACATTTATTTCTCCAACAACAGACGTAACGCCTGGCACCAAAATAGGATGACACCAGAAATCAAAGACGAGCAATTAGAAGACCTTCCTGCATGGTGGAAGTGGTTTGAGCGATGTGAGAATAGTTTTCTTGCGAAAGCTGCGCTTGCTGTATTTGCTGTCCTTGATTCGATTATCCTTTTCTTCCCGCCAGAGATCGTTATCGCAGCACTTGTCTTGGCAAAGCCTCGTAAGTGGATTTTCTATACGCTCTTTGCAACATTCTTCGCTGCAGTTGGTGCAGTTATAACCTATATACTTGGCGCATTCTTTTTTGATACGTTTGGAAATATTTTGCTGGCTCTCGTTGGGGGAGAGCAGGCATTTACAAATGTGCAGCAGCTCTTCGATCTTAATTTGGTATGGGGAATTCTTTTTGTGGGAGTAACACCAATTCCATGGGTGCCATTTTTACTTGCTGCAGGAGTATTTAAAGTTAACTTCGGCGCATTCTTATTTGGTGTAGTGCTGGCACGAATCATTCGATTCGGAATTATTGCATTCCTTGTAGCGCACCTAGGTCCCCATGGTGTACGGCTTGTCCTCAAGGGTCTAAAAATGTTTGGGACTATTGGGATAGCGGCTGCAGTTATTGCAGCGATAATCCTTGGAGGTGTTTTTGTACACTTCGTCCTCTAAAGAAGAAAGAAAGTAGATAAGAGACGGTATACTACGTGTATGGCACAAGGACTTTCGCGAACATTTCGCGCGCTTTTTCCGCCTCCACGATTTTTGAAGATGCCAACTGCTGGTATCGACATGTCGGCAAGTGGGGTGAAGTTTGTTGTACTTAACCGCTCAGTAAAAGGAGTGGTTATTGAGGCATTTGGAACCTATCGATTTAAGAAAGGAGTTATTACCGACGGAGACCTTGTAGAGCGAAGCACACTCCAGACTGTTTTAAAGAGAATTCAAAAAGAGCACGGCGTGCATTTTGCAAACATCGCGCTCCCTGAGCAAAAGTCGTATCTCTTTCAAGCAAAAGTTCCCTATACAGCAGATGATGCCGTGCTTCGCGCATCTGTTGCTCAAAACATTTCAGAGCAGGTGCCACTTCCTGCATCTGAAGCGCGCTTTGGTGCAGACAGACTCTCTCGAGAAAAAGACATTCAGCACGTAACGGGGGTGGCGTACGCCCGGCGTGTAGTTTCCGAGTACAGCGACGCAGTCTCTGCAAGTGGCATTACGGTAAAGGCAATGGAAAGCGAGATGAATGCAGTCCCTCGAGCACTTCTCTCACAAGGAGATACCGGAACATGCATGATTGTTGATTTTGGAAGGACAACAACCAAGATCATGATCATTCAAGATGGAAAGCATCCACTCTTTGCAACCACACTTGATATTGGAGGGCATGCGCTAACCCAAGCGGTGCAGAAATTCTATAACGTAACAGAGGATGAGGCGAAAGTTATTAAACGAGAGAAGGGAATTATCCCAGAGGAGGGGAATGTAGGGTATCTCTCATCAGTACTTACAACACTTTCAGGACTTCGTGATGAAGTATCAAAGCGATTTGAATACTGGCAAGACAGGGCAAGAAATGAAAAGTCAGTAAAGCCAATTGAAATGATTGTGCTTGCAGGAGGAAATGGAAGTCTTCGAGGACTTCCTGAGTACCTTATGGCATCTGTTGGTGTGCCGGTGAGGACAGGGGATCCCTTTGTGAATCTTGCGCCATTTAATGAGGTAGTGCCACCAATTGAATTTGAGCAGTCACTAAGCTATAGCGTAGCAATTGGTCTTGCGCTTCGAGAATTTAACGATGATTAATTTACTTCCAGAGATAAGCAAACAAGCCTTTAAGCGAATGTACTTGCTGCGCTTTCTTGCAGTGGTGCTTCTTGTTGTTTCAGTACTTACTATCATCCACAGCATATTGCTAGTTCCTTCATATGTATTCTTGCAGGCGCGGGTATTAAATCAGGAGGTAGAAAAGGAATTTATCGGAAAAACTCTTGAGGCATCAGGAAGTGATGAAGTAGAAGCTCGTCTTAAGGCGCTCAATGAGCAGATTGCACTGCTCCAGACGCTCCCTAAGCAGCCGCTATTTGTATCTGCAATAGAAGAGGTGCTTGAAGTGTCTCGCTCTGGAATTGCCATTACGCAGATCTCATATAATCCGAAAGATCCTGCAGTGCAGATTGGTGTTCGTGGGATTGCAGATGATCGAGATGCACTTCGCTCTTTTGCAAAGACTCTTGAAGAGCGCGAAGAGGTTGCCGGTGTAGATTTCCCAATAGGGAACCTTTCAAAGGAAAAAGATTTGCCATTTAATATTTCAATCACATTAGAATCATGAATCGGCGAACTCTCATTCCACTTATTGTCTCTGCACTTATTCTTGTACTATCTGGTACCGCGTACTTCATTACCTTTGATGCAGTCTCAAAACTTCAAGAGAGCAGCTTCTTGTTAGCCCAAGAGATTAATGCAGCCTTTGATAAAGAGGAGCGAATCAATCGAGCACAAAGAACCCTTGCGCTCATTAACTCTCAAGAGAGTACGGTGTATGAATATCTTGTTTCAGAAGAGACTGTTGTAGATTTCTTGGAAATTCTTGAAGGAATTGAAGAAGAGACAGGGGTGGAGATTGAAATTGTTTCGGTTGCAGCAAATAAAGAGATAGAAATGTTTGATATCAATCTAACTGCCGAAGGATCATTCAAGAGGGTAATGCAGACAATGGGGGCAATTGAAAAACTTCCAGTGTTTATCACAATTGAAAGCGGTACGATTGAGACCATCGTACGAGATGGGGGAGATGCAACGTGGACTGCGTCAGCATCGTATAGCGTGAAGCAACAATAATATGAATTTTAAAACTCTCAGCAAAAAAGCTCTTAACTTTGTAAATACGATTAAGCGTGGGTATGCAGGACATATAAATGCAGAGCGAGATTGGGCAGTCCTCCTTATTATTGCTGCAATTGCACTGCTTCTATCTGCGGTAACAAATGCAATTTTCTTTGCTCGTGTATACGAAGGAGAGCCACTCTCACAAAATACAAACACAAATCCAGAACCAAAGGAGACACAAGAGATTTCAGATCGTCTTAAAGAAATAGAAACAATCTTTGAAGTTCGAGAGAATGAGAAAGATGCATTTGTAGATACGAGCTATCCATTTGTTGACCCAGCACGTAACTAGTCGTAGGGTATGGGGGAGCTCCCATAGTTTAATGGATAAAACAAGAGGCTTCTATCCTCTCGATCTGGGTTCGATTCCTGGTGGGAGTACTAGATAAGACAAAGACGCGAAACATTCGCGTCTTTGTCTATTTTAAGGTAGGTTCATATATAGAAGAGAGGAGGATGTCATGAGTACGTCATTACGTTGCGGCGTCCGCAAGACGCTCACTGCACTAGGTAAAGTGCTCACTCACGTAAACGAGAATATGCCCGTGCATGAAATCGAAGGTTTTGCGTGGGAGAGAGAAGAGCAGGTTGAAGGAAGAGCATGCCTTTGGGCTGCTGATATTCCAGAGAAGTTTTGGGAAGACTTTGCTCTCACACAAGGCTTTTTGCAGAGAATTGCCGTTGAGGCTTTGCGCTTTGAGTCAGGTGATCATATTGATTTGCACCGGCACAATGCAGCTGCAAGCTCAATCCTTGTTCCGAGGGAAGACTTCTTCGAAGGCGAACTCTTAAAGTTTGAGATGTTCAGAGAAAAAGATCTTTCTAAAGGAGAGCGGCTTCTTTCAAGAAATCGCTCGTATGGAATCCTTCCTGGAATCTGGCACAGCATCAGACGTGTCGGAGAAGGAGACTATGCATACTTATTTTCTGCGTCCGCACCAATTATCGGAAACGATATCGTATGGTACGCAGATCAATAAGAAAAACCCGGAGCAGTTGCTCCGGGTTTCTTCTTTTGGTGGGCGATGAGGGACTTGAACCCCCGACCTTTTCGGTGTAAACGAA
>DCYT01000004.1 GCA_002331145.1 Candidatus Minusculum obligatum
CTTCTGTAAGCTTACGGTTTCAGGTCTATTTCACTCCCCGTTAGGGGTTCTTTTCACCTTTCCCTCACGGTACTGGTTCACTATCGGTCTCAAACAATATTTAGCCTTAGGAGTTAGTTCTCCCAGATTCACTCGAGCTATTCATGTCTCGAGCTACTCACGAACAAAAGCGAAAGAGGTGTAAATATTTCGAGTACGGGACTATTACCCCCTATGGTGTTTCTTTCCAGAAACTTCCTCTATATTTACACTTGATAACTCTTCCTACACAAGTGCAGCACTTTTGCCGTACAACCCCGGATACCGAAGTATCCGGTTTGGGCTGGTTCCGTTTCGCTCGCCGCTACTAAGGAAATCGCAAGACTGTTCTTTATCCGACGGCAAATTGGCCGGATAAAAAACAGTCCCTGTTGCTTTCTGTTCCTCCAGGTACTTAGATGTTTCAGTTCCCTGGGTACGCTTCTGTTGGTGCGACCCAACAGATAACCAATAACAATTGGCTGGGTTCCCCCATTCGGAGATCTCCGGATCAAAGGTTGTTTGTCACCTCCCCGAAGCATATCGCAGACTTCCACGTCCTTCATCGCTTGTTTGAGCCAAGGCATCCCCCATACACCCTTCAGTCTCCAAAAAGGAGATCTGGTAACCACAATATTTTTCAATCATTGCTGATGAAATGCATTCGCTCTTCTTATTCAATTTTCAAACTACAAGTGTTTCTCCGAGAAAGAAAAAACCGCTTCAGGGGAAGCGGCATGCATAACTGCACGGAAGTCCGCTTTCTTTAATTGGTTAATATCTTTGTCTTAAACACGTGGGAGGAGTATACACGAAGAGACCTATATAAGTCAACAGTTTTCTGCAATATAAAAAGCCCCCAAATGGGAGCTTTTTACACAAGAAAAGACTAAGACTTAGTCTTCCATGTTCTTCTTGGCCTGGTCGATGTATCGAGCTGCCGCATCCTGGCCTCCAAGACCAAATGCAAGTCCAACTGCTAGTGATACTGCTACCACGATTCCAGTGAAGAGTGTTTGTACGAATGCTGATGCAACCTGTAGGTGATCAAGCGCTGCAAGGATCGCAAAGATCCAAATTGACCAGCGTGTGATTGTCCCAAGGAATGCTGCACTTCGCATGTGCGCTGCACGAGCTGAAGCCGCAACAATGTTCTGCGCCATGTCTGCAACTACTGCAGCAATGAGAAGTACAAGTACTGCAACAATTACTTGTGGCAAGTATCCAAGTACAACGTCTCGCAAGAAGCTGTTAACTTCAGTAAGTCCGAGCACATCCAATGATGCAACAAGGAACACAACAATAAAGAACCACTTCACAAGTGATCCAAGGAATGCTCCTGCGTCAAGGTCTACACCTGCGCGCTTTGTAATTCCGTCAACTCCAGCTGACCGAAGTGCATTGTTAACCTTTAGAGAATTAACAAGCTGCGCAACAATACGTGAGAGACCTGCTCCAATGAGCCATCCTACAATAAAGATAAGGACAGCAACTAGTAGATTTGGAATGAACTCAACCAATCCATAGAAAAGATTCTGAAATGAATCGTTGAGTACCTGTGTCCAAGTTTCAATAAGCATAGCTATGCAAAAATGCCCTGTATACCGGGCCTACCTGATAATGTTCCTGTGTCCAAGTTTAGTTTTAGGCACTTATATATTTTAGCACCCACACCGTTAAGCCATTTTTTGCTTTCAAAACTTTGGGGATTAGGGAGAAATACCAATTTTGTCTACCAATGCAATATGCGGGTACTCAATGACATCTCGCAAAAGACGATCGTATACTCCTAAACGATAGTTAAAGTCTTGTGTAGAGAATGTGGCGTAGCTTAATTCCTGCCCAAGTTCAGCCTCTAAAGTACGCACCGCTCTTTCAAGCTTTGGCATAACAATTCTATCTCCAACAATAAGAAGATCTATTGAAGACTCTTGCGTGTCAGTGAGTGTTCCACTTAGAACAAGAAGCTTAATAACCCCACACCCCTTAATGCTCTTTACTACCTCTGAGTGTTTAAGTTCTGTAGTACGTCTAAAGAAGGCTTTGAGTTGATCATAGTGTTCAAAATTAGTATTAGCAAAATATACAATCTCTCTCCCCTTCTTTTGTTTCTTCGCAAGTTTAATACGTGCAAAAAGCTCAAGTTCTTTTCGAGCAGCTTGTTTTGTTACCTTAGATCGGTACGCGGCCTCTTTTACAGTAAATTTAGAGTCCTTATTAAAGAGAATAAGTCTTAGTGTCTTCACTCGAGCATTACTTCCGAACAGCTTCGCCAATACATCCATATCTCCTCTATTCTACGCTTCTCTATATCGGTGTGCAAGAAAAACAAAAAACACCCCATTTGGGGTGTTTTTTGTCTATAGGAAGGTAGAAATTACTTGAATTCTACAGATCCTCCAGCCTCAGTAATCTGAGCCTTTAGCTCCTCAGCCTCCTCTGGCTTCATCTTCTCCTTAAGCATTACAGGAGCTCCATCTACGAGATCCTTTGCTTCCTTAAGTCCAAGACCTAGAGCATTCTTAACTGCTTTAATAACCTGAATCTTCTGGTCACCAGCTGCAGTAAGCTCAACATTAACCTCGCTTGATCCTGCATCTCCTGCGTCACCTCCAGCAGCGGGTGCTGCTGCAGCTGCAGTTGCAGATACACCAAACTTCTCCTCAAACACCTTTACAAGTGTGTTGAGTTCAAGAACGGTCATCTTCTCGATCTTCTCTACAATATCCTTAAACTCCTTAGGAACCTCTACCTCTTTAGCTTCCTCAGCAGGAGCTTCCTCCTTTGCCTCTTCTGCGGCAGGAGCCTCCTCAGCTGCAGCGGGTGCTGCCTCCTCGGTTGTCTCCTCTACCTTTTTCTCTTCGTCTGACATAATAATGTTTATTACCTAATTACTCGCCCTTCTTTTCTGCAATCTGTCCAAGTGCTACCGCAGTTCGCTGAATTGGTGAGTTAATCACATTCACAAACATTCCTCGCAGAACCTGTAGAGAAGGAATAGTTGCAATCTCTTTCATCTTAGAAGCGTCAGCTAGTGACTCCTCGAAGACTCCTCCCAAAATCGTAAGGCCTTCATGCTTCTTCCCATACTCATGAATGAGACGAGCAGGAGCAGTAGTGTCCTCTGATGTTGTGTAGGCGATCGCAAGCTCTCCCTCAAGTTCTGGAAGATCTCCGGCTACCTTGTTATCAGCAATTGCTTTCTTGATAAGTCGCTTCTTTGCCACGAAATACTTTACGTCTTCGTCCTTAAGCGCACGTCGCATTTCAGTTGTATCGTTTCCTCCGATACCCTTGAAACCAACAAATACCAAACTCTTGGCGTTCGTTAGAACGTCAGAAAGATTTGCGAGAATTTCACTCTTTTTTTCTCGTGTAATTGCCATAAATAATTTTGTATACGAAACGAAAAAATCCCTTGCGGGACCTTTCTAATAGAGATGTATAGACGTATTCGTCTGATACAACCTCGGCAGGGCTTATCGATGCCTGCTGTCTCCGGTCCGTATGAAGCAAAATGTACTACATATTTACTTTTTTGCCAAGAAGGCGTATGTTCTATAGCAGAGAAGCACGGAGGAGAAAATGCATCCGTTACAGGTAATAAAAGAGACCATTGATGGTGTTGAAGATCTCAACACTCGCATTGCCGCAGTTTCTCTGCTCAATGCTGAAGGTCACAACCAACTTCATCCCAGGGACCAGATACAACTTCCAAGCTGTGCCGACCCGAATGTTCGAGCGGTTCGCCGAGAAATTGGACAAAAGCTCGGCATGAGGATGTCTGATCTAA
Source organism: Candidatus Minusculum obligatum (assembly GCA_002331145.1). Lineage (GTDB taxonomy): Bacteria > Patescibacteriota > Minisyncoccia > Phycocordibacterales > Phycocordibacteraceae > Minusculum. The sequence goes on from DCYT01000004.1 coordinate 3,812, forward strand.
CGGAAGAAGTTTCTGAACTTTTGGCCAGTGTTCGTCTCAATGACAACACTGACTTCACTGTCTTTTTTGCCATGCAAGAATAGACAACAACAATGCCGGTCCCTTGGACCGGCATTTGTCTTATCCCTGCCCTCCAACAAGCAAGAAGAGAAGAAGTGAGATTGCAACAATTGCAACAAAACCTCCAAGGAATTTAAAGAAATGTGGGTTAAATATTTTCATACTATTGCAATGCTGCCTGTAGTGACTGAATAAATAGAGGGTCCGTCCCCAAAAGGTTTGGTTGTTTTAATTGTACCAGCTCAACAAGCTCTACCGCACCGCTAAGATCCCCTTCAATAAATCGAATCTTTGCGAGGTCAAAGATGGCAACGTAATCAGTAGGTCGCTCTCTATATACAGTTTCAAGATATGGACGAGCTTCACTTATTTTATTCTGTGCAAGAAGCCTTCCTGCAATACGACGAGCATCTGCCGCATCTCCATCATATCGACTGATTCCTTCCTCAAAAGATTTCTCTGACATAACAGGATCTCCCGTTACACGATATAGCTCAGCCAAAACTAAGTACGCTTCTGCAATATCTGGCACAAGACTCTGATACTCTTTTACGGTATCAATCGCCTTTTGATAAAGCTCTGCCCTTGTAGATCCTGTAGAGGCATTCCCTTTTGCAATATAGATGTTTGCAAACATGTAGTATGGCTGCTCTCTTCCAGGAGATAGCCTCTTTGCATCTTCAAGAACTTTTAGGTTCTCTTCCTCACTATAAGCAACACCTGCAGGACGCGCCTCAAGTACATGCCCAAGGTACACAAATGTCCGAGCATCATATGGATACTTCTTTGCATTTGCTGTTAGTGCATCGTATGCAGTCTGGTATGCAAGAACTTTTTCTTCTCCAGAGAAAACATTCTGCTGTCTGCTGGTATACATTTCATATGCTTGATATCCAAACTCAAGATCTGTAAATGAGTTTGTATTGAATCCTCTTGCATACGAAGCAGCATACTTTTCCGCATCTACAACATGCTGCAAGTAACTTTGTCCAAGCTGAAGATTTAAATATGCAGGCTGCAACACTGCAAAGTACATTCCAACAAGAACCAAAGCTGAGGCAACAGCAGCTTCTCCTCTCATGAGAGCATTTCCTGCTTGCCCCTCTCCCTCTTTGTACAAAGAAAATGCAAACAATGGGAAAAGCACAATAAGAGTGTTTATGGTATCGAACACAAAGAAACTTTGTAGTACATATACTCCAACAAGCAACAACAACATGTTCCCCATGTATTCATCCTCTTTTCGTGTCTTTAGAGCAAAGCGGAAAAGTCCTGCAACAAAAAGAATAAATAAGATGAGTCCAAATATTCCGTACTGTACAAGATAATCTAAGTAAAGATTGTGTGAGCGATCAAACCACTGCTCTACAATATCTCCCGCATTGTAAAACTGGTTATATACATAATCGATGTGCTCTGCCCCGTATCCTGTAAATGGTCTCTCAAGTGCTAGTGAAAGTGTATTTTCCCAAACGAAAAGTCTACTTGAGGTTGTAGCATCTTCTACTCCAATATTTGCAATACGCTGCACTGGTTCAAATGGAACATTTTGCAAGCTTTCTCTGAAAGCAAAAAATCCTCCAAGTGTTGCAAGTCCTACAAAAACTCCTGCAATCGCAATCTTCTGCGCCTTTCCACTCCCCTTTATAGCTGTATACAGGAATGCAATACCAAGCATCGCAATAAGTGCCAAGATGGTTCCTCGTGTCGCAGTTAGAATAATTGCAATAATTTGAATAAGTGCTCCTGCATAGTACCAATCAGCCTTGCTGTTCTTTTTTGCAACAATAAGTGTTAGGAAAAACGTAAGTCCTAGATACCCTGCCAAAAACGCAGCATTCCCTATCGTCCCTCCAATACGTCCATCGGCCTCAAGCAATAGTGGAATTGAAATACTACTTACATCCCCCAACCACTGCACTATGGCGTATGCACCCACAACACTTGCTACGCCTGCAGTAAGCTTTAGGAACTTCCAAATAAAATCCTTTGAGACAAAAAGAACAAGAAGATATAGATAGAGTGTTCCATACGTCATTGCAAGAAGTCCCGCACTTCTATCAAAGACAGACCAGAAGCTATGATAAAAATCTATTCCAAAGAATGCTGTTATGTATGCAGCAGCAAGCAGTGCTGCTGGAATCCATGCCCAAAAACTCTTGAACCTCTCTACATGCACTTTCCCTCCCTTATACAGAAAGTACGTCCCTGCAAGTACCGCAACAGAAATCGCAATTCGGAAAAAGAATGCTTTTGTTGCAACAAGTGGATAGAAGAAAATATCCAAATACACCAGAGGAATAAGTGCTGGTGCTAAAAGTGCCCAATTTCGTATCTTATCGATCATGAAGTTTCTTCCAAGACTCATAACGCTGATTCAAAACATCGCTCTTTGGATACTTTTCAAGTGCAAAAGTGTGTGCGCTCTCTACAAGATCAAGATCATCTCCAAAATACTGCTCGAGGTGTTGAATGTACTGAATTCGATTCTGCACATTGTCATCTCTATCAAGCCCCATCTCATACGCAATCTTTGCAGACTCTGGTGCCCCCACCTTCCCTAAAAGGGTCCCTAAGTTAATGAAAGCAAGTGAACGTGCCTCATTCTCTTTTATAGAAATAAGTAGATACTCATAGGCTTTCTTCCCTTCTCCCAAAAGAGAATACTGCCCGGCAATACCAACATAGATATCATAGTCAGGAAACTCTCCATCCCCCAAAAGATCTTCAAGCCTTTCTCGCTCAGTCTCAGCTCGGAGCGTTAACTCTTCACTTGCCTCATATGATCCTTCAAAATCCCACACTGGTCTTTCACCCTCTACAAGAGCAAATGCTACCTCTGTCTTATTTCCAACCTGTACTGCGGCAAAAATTGCAACTGCCAATACTACGGCTACACCTAAAGATATTCCTGCTTTTTTCATATGCAAAAACAATAGCATATATAACAAAAAACCGCCCGAAGGCGGTTTTTTGTTATCTATCTAGTTAACTTACAGAGTTACTATCTAGAGGATTATGACTGGCTGTATGATACAGCGTCTCCTCCTGATAGATCGTCTACTAGGTAACTGTTAGTCCAGTCGTTTGTAGCAGTTGTGTGGCTTGTTAGCGCACGGTCACTCCATACAAAGTTGTGTCCTGATAGAAGATCATTTGCGGAATCAACAGCGATAACTGATGTATCCTCAATGATGTTGATTGAGATAGAGTCTCCTGAAGTTCCCCATCCAGTTACTGCTGTTGCAAATAGCTGGTAGGTCTTTGAAGATCCGGCTGCAATCTGCTCAACGTCGCTGTTTGTTGAAGTTCCAGCGTAGATAACTACGTCGTTGCTTCCGTCAGCATTAACTGTTGAGTCGTTGATGTTTGTAGTTTCTCCCTTCTCTCGAAGATAGAATCCTGTCAACGTTACAGAGTTTGTAGCTACGTCGAATGAAAGCTGCTTCCACTCAATTGCTCCAGCTGAGTCAGCTGACATTGTGAACTCGTATAGAGCTGTTCCTGCTGTAGGAACTGATGTCGGCTTGCTTGCTGCTCCAAATGAAGGGATAGACTTTCGAACGTAGAACGTTCCTGCTGCAGATACGTCTGCTGATCCAACTGATGTTGAAGTCGCTCCTGACTCATCAATAGCCTTGAAGCTAGTGTCGTAGTCAAGATCTACAGAGATAGCTGCTCCCGCAGTAGCTCCTGATGCGATTGTTGGAATTCCAACGTACACATCTACATTTCGGTCACTATCAGCTGGGATGTAGAAGTCAAGACCAGTGAATGAAGCAGTTCCTGCTCCAGCACCTGTTACAAGTGCCTGTGTCTTCTCCTCTACAGCTCCTGCTGTATTAGTGTACTTCAATGTCACATCTGTAATAGATGTTGAAGCGTTGTTAGGGATCTTAATTTGCGCCTCGCGTACAGTGTATGCACTGTTTGCAGCTGCAAAGTTGAACTGTCCAACGTGTACTGAACTCTGTCCAGCAACTACGTTGTCAGCGTTAGGATCTCCAGCTCCTGTTGTAGCTGTAAGAGTTCCTGATCCAAGAGTAATAGTCTGAAGTGCAAGATCTGAACCTGTTGTTACAGATGATCCTGTTACAAGACCTGTTCCTCCTGAAGTTGTGTCTAGAGTTGCAATCCAGCTTCCTGCATTGGCTCCTGACTTAATGTTTCCAATTACGTCAATTGTAATTGATCCGCTCTTCGCAAGATCAAAGTTAGTTGAGAAACTGTTTGAAGTAGATGGTGATGCTTTTGTAACACCGATCTGTGCTCCTGAGTTTCGGTTCATCAACTTAAGATCAGTAATTGTAGCTGCCTCAGCAGATGAAAGCTCAACCAACAGTGTGTTGATGTTTGCTCCTTCTACTGAACCTGCTGTAAGTGTGAATGATCCTAGAACAGCGTTGTTTGTTCCAGCAATCATAGTCTGGTTACCATATCCTGAGTACTTTGAAGCTGTAAGGCTTGTAGAACTGATAGTGATAGTGTTTCCAGCAATGTCAGATCCAGGTACGTTGATTGAAGTCAATGAAGCCTGTCCCTGTCCATTTGATGATCCTGTTCCTAGAGTAACTGCAACAGTGTCTCCACTATTGTATGAAGCTGCTGTTGTAGTCTTCGCATCAGCGTAGATGTCAACAATAGCTACCTCTCCAGCCTTAAGAATCATACTTGAACCAAATGTGAAGTTAACATCAGTAGCTTCAGTAAGATCCTTTGTAGATCCAACCTGTACTCCGTTGAAGAATACCTTACCGTTGTCAAGCCCTCCGTTTGATCCTGTAGCTGCTACGTTAATGTCAAGGTCCTCAACCTTCACATCTTCTCCTGAAGCGCGAAGCTCAAATGAAGCCCACTTAACGTTAGTTGAATCAACAGCTACTGACTCACTTGGTGAGTTGTTTGCTTTTGTAACTGATACTGATCCAGCGTTCACAGTTGCCTGTGTTGCTGAACGAGCTGAGAAGCTTGATCCGTTAGCAGTTGATAGAACTGGCTGTCCTACCTGTGTGTCAACAAATCGAGCGTCAGATGCTCGACGAAGTGAGAACTGGAATGTCTCATTTGCTCCGTCTACAATGTCAGCCATAACCTTAATTGTTCGTCCTCCAGTCTCTAGACGCTTTGGTGAAGCGCTAAAGTCCCAGACAACGTAGTCATCGTTTCCGATTGCAGCAACTGCAGATCCAACCTGAACTCCGTCTACAAGTAGTCGGAAGTTCTTGATGTCTCCCTTGTCAATTGATCCAATGTTTCGAAGACTAAATGTCTCAAGGTTTACAGCACGTGTTCCAACAGTAGTTGTGTTCTGCCAAACAACGTAATCATCCTGTGCAGTCATTGTTGATGCACTTGGAAGTGTTGTTGTGTTGAAGTCAACTGTTGCTAGAGTTGCTGATGAGATTGTCTGGATTCCTCCAGTGATTGGGAATGAAACTCCTGAGTTAAGAGCACCTGTTGCTCCAACTGATACAAGAGAAACTCCAACCTGCTCACCATTTGTGCTTGTAGCAATATCAGCTCGTACAGATACTGTCTTTGATGAACCTGCAGGGATCGTAAAGATTCCAGCTGGTGCATTGTAAGAGAACTGTGAACTTGATACAGCTGCTGAGTCTGTTAGACGCTCTGCTCCAGCGTATACATATACGTTAGATAGTGTTGCGTCGTTTGAAACTCCAATCCGGTTGAATGTAAGGTTTGTTACATCCATTGCCGCACTGTTGTTGTTTGTGAAGGTGAACTGAGCAAGCTCTCCTAGAGCCTGTCCCTGTACAAGAGCAACACCGTTAGGTGATCCTGCTGCTAGGGCAACGCTAAGTCCTGCTCCAGTAACTGGTGCTGAACCTCCGTTGTCTCCTCCTCCGTTGTTATTTCCAGATCCTGACACACAAAGAGCGTTAGCCTTTGCACGTGTAGATGATCCAAAGTATCCAGTTCCAGCTGAAAGTCCAACTGGTGCTAGTACCTCTGAAGCATACTTATCCTGGAACTTAGCTACTGCTGATGCAGTTAGCCCTCCAAAGTAATCTGTTTCGTTTCCAGCTGATCCTACTCCTGAAGCTGCAATTGAAGTTGCGGCATCTGAGTTAAGGAATTGCTGAAGAGCAAGTACGTCTGCTCCTGAATCTCCAGTTGTTAGAGATCGTGTCCATGTGTATGGACATACTGATGCAGATGATCCTCCATTGTTTCCTCCCGTAGGTGCCTGTCCTCGTAGTGAAGCGTCAACGTTTGAAATAGTTGATGCGTCAGCTCCGAATGACGTAAGCAGTGAAAGGATTGACTGGATTTGTGCCTCAGAAAGTGCAGCGTGAGCACTCATAGGTGCTACTAGCGCTACAAACATTCCTACAGACAAGATCGCTGCACCGATTTTATTTGTCATGCGACTCATATATCGATTGCGTCCTTAAATTCTAATAGTTCATTAATTTGAGAGTGACTCGTTAAAGTCATCCTCGGTTTTTATTCAATGTCGATATCCCCCGGCAAGCCTTGGGATAGTTTTTCAACACCACCCTACGTAGTACACGTCGACCGCGCACTACATAAGACAGCTGGCAAAGTTTAGTCTGATTGCTTTCATATCTTCCATGGAATCCATATCTCACATATCTGACCGTTGTTTAAACGTTAACAACCCCCCACATTACATGGGGTAAAAAACGTTGTGTTCTCACACAATTGGCCGTTTAGAATATTTTGTTGTCAACGTACGGTCCTGCTTGCCGTTAAGCCGTCTATAATCGCTCAGTAACTACTCACGCAGTCCTAGGAACAAGTATACCCGGATGCCTTAAAAAACAAGCAAAATACAATGTGGATAAGGGATTGCAACCAGTAGCAGAAATAGGCCTTTTGGGCCTTAAATCTATGCACTATTGCGCACTCGCTTCCACAGGCAGAATATTACGTTATCTGGTCCAAAAGTCAATATATTTGAGATTCACTTAAATTGACCTATTTTTACTCTAAACGTAGTGATATGTACTCCATCTTCGCTCCCCTTCCTTACGAATACTTCCCTCTTTTATTAATGTATTTAAAAGCCTCTGGATAGTCTTTTCACTGCAATCAGTTATTACCTTTGCGATATCTTTTATACCCAAATTACCGTTTTCCTTGATCATTTGAAGGACTTGTCCTTTACGGTCATTTGCTTGTCCTTTATGTCCTTTAAACTCAACTTCAGTCTGTGAGGAAATTTTTGTTTTTGGCGCTACAATTTTTGTTGCTTCCTTCACCTCTTCAACATCAGTATCAAGATCCACATCCACCACCTTCCGATCACAAGAAAGTACTAAAAGATAATTATATTCACGTACCAAAAGTTCAGCATTTTTAGGAGCTATTACTCCTGCTGTCTCCCCAACCTGAAGGACGCTAATTATTTCCAAAATAGTTGCACTTCCCTCTGACTTATTATTGCTGTGGAGAATTTCTCCGATCAAAGTAACTGAAAGATTACTCAGTCGATCAGAAATATTTGATGCACTGTTTGCATGAGCAAGCACCACATGCACTGCCTGAGAGAGTTTTTCTGCTTTCTTATAGAGATATGCCTTTTTGTGGTCCTTTAGAAATACGCTTTCGATAATGGAGTTATTAAGGACATTCTGTCCTCTTTTGTTCATGTCCTTTATTGTTATTTCACTTCTATAAGACATATTTATATCAGTCATTTGACTGTCTTATATGAGATTATACGCGTCCGATAGAAGGCCTGCAACTTGCGCGCCTAAGAAGATCGTGTCGGAAAATAGGCGTGGTACAATGCTGTTTATAACGATAAATAAGATATGGCGCGACGACGAAAACGAGGACGACCACGTAAGGATGAACGTGAGCTGGGATCTATTGTCCCACCAATAGTATTTGCAATTGCATCTCTGGCTGTAGGAGGGTTCTTTGCTATTGCAGCAACAGGATCAGCTGGGCCTGCAGGAGAGTTTGTGTTTGGTCTAGGAACAACGCTACTTGGAAGTGGGTATGTATTGCTACCCCTTGCCTTTCTAGCACTCGGTGTACTCCTGTTTACCTCATGGAAAGAAGAGATTCCTGTAGGAAGCTCTATAGGAGGAGTACTGCTCGTAGCAGCGCTACTTTCCCTTATATCTATGACACCACTTGATAGTGGACTGCTTGGTTCCTTTATTTCAGGCGGTTTGGCTTCTATTTTTGGGGTCGCAGGAGCAACGCTATTTTTGATCGCATTTGCCCTAATTGGCGCAATTCTCCTATTTAGGTTTGAGTTTAGCTTTGACAACACTCTTCCCTCTTTCAAACTTACAACGCTATTTGGAAAGAAAGATGATGAAATGCATGTTGAGTCATATGGAGATGATGCTGAGGAAGAAGAGTTTGAGGATGATGAGGAGGTAGAGGAAGTAGAGGAGGAAAAGGAGCCATCTATAAATGTCTTCTCAGACAATGAAGAAGAAGTTGATGGAGAGCCTGTTATTACCTCATATGGAGAGTACAACGCCCCTCCTATTGATCTACTTGGAAAAGACAAAGGAAAGCCTGGTGTGGGAGACATTAAAGCTAACGCTAATTTGATTAAGCGAACCTTTGCGAACTTTGGCATCAATGTAGAGATGGATGAAGTATCTATCGGACCTACCGTAACTCGCTACGCTATCAAGCCAGCTGAGGGTGTAAGACTTTCAAAGATTCTCTCACTTCAAAACAATCTTGAGTTAGCACTCGCTGCCCACCCTGTTCGTATCGAAGCACCAATCCCTGGAAAGAGTTTGGTTGGAATCGAGGTGCCAAATACAAGCAAGGCAATGGTTGGACTTGCAGGACTACTTGCGGCAAACCAGTGGAAGACTACAGACAAGCCCCTACTCTCTGCTGTTGGACGAGACATTACGGGAGAGCCTCATTATGTAAATGTGGCGAAGATGCCTCACGGACTTATTGCTGGAGCTACAGGATCTGGAAAGTCAGTTGCCATCCACACACTAATTGCTTCCCTACTCTACCGAAATGGGCCAGACGAGCTTCGCTTTATTATGGTTGATCCAAAGCGAGTGGAGCTAACCCTCTACAACGGTATCCCTCACCTCCTTACTCCTGTTATTACCGATCCAAAGAAAGCCATCCTTGCACTTAAGTGGGCAGCAAAAGAAATGGATAGACGGTATAGCGTGCTTGAGCAATTTGAGTGCCGAGACATTACCTCATACCGAGAAGCATCAGCTAATGAAGAAGATGCTGAGACCATGCCATACATTGTGATTGTGGTAGATGAGTTGGCTGACATTATGCAGGCATACCCAAGAGAGCTTGAAGCTGGAATTGTGCGCCTAGCTCAGATGAGTCGTGCGGTTGGAATTCACCTCGTGCTTTCAACACAAAGGCCATCCGTAAATGTGGTAACAGGACTTATTAAAGCCAATGTTCCATCTCGAATGGCACTCCAGGTTGCAAGTCAGATCGATTCTAAGACCATTCTTGATATGGGAGGAGCTGAGAAGCTTCTGGGGGCTGGAGATATGCTCTTCCTATCAGGAGATATGAGTAAGCCTATCCGATTACAGACTGCCTTTATCTCTGAGGATGAAGTAAAGAAAGTTGTGTCGTATATTAAGAAAAATAATGCTGGAGATACTTCAAATATCGACTTTGGAGCGCCAGATGGAAAGCACGAAGGCAATGATGCCATGATGAGCATTGATGACTCTGATGAGGATCAGGATGAGCTATATAACGAAGCTAAAGCGTGTGTAGAAGAAGCTGGGAAAGCATCTACATCATACCTACAACGAAAACTACGTGTTGGATACGCTCGTGCTGCTCGCCTTATGGATATTCTTGAAGACAAGGGTGTTATTGGGCCTGCGGATGGCTCTAAGCCTCGAGAAGTTCTCACACGAGGGACAGATAACGAAGGATATGATGACGAGGATGAATATGAAGAGGAGGATGAACGATAGAGGTTTTGTAGACACAAGACTTCTTGTAGCTGGCTTTTCCCTATTTCTCCTACTTATTATCCTCTTTGCCCTCTCAAGGGCATACGGGCTCGTACAAGGCCCTCATATAGAACTTAATGAGGAGGTTTTATACTCTCAAATAGATGATGGGTTCATTGTCCTTGAGGGAAAAGTGTATAGAAATGCACACTTTGAAATCAATGGACGGACAGTAGCTCCAGAGCAAAATGGGAACTTTTCTGAGCGATTGCTGCTCTCTTCTGGCCATACTATAATGACTATACGAGCACGGGATCGTTTTGACCGTACTACACAAGAGATTATTCCAATTTATATACCAGAGTATGCCAGCGAAGAAACCAGCAGCCAAAAAGACAACGAAGAAGGTGGAGGAAGTGAAGGAGAGCCCGAAGGAGGAGAAGAACAATAAAGTTGATGCTGCCCTAAAAGAAATCCAATCAAAGTTTGGAGAAGAGGCAGTGATGACCTTTGGTGATCAAAAGCCAAAGAAAATTGATGTAATCCCTACTGGATCTATTGGACTTGATGCAGCTCTTGGTGTTGGTGGACTTCCCTATGGACGAATCGTTGAAGTGTACGGACCTGAGAGTTCAGGAAAGACAACCCTTACCCTACATGCTATAGCTGAAGCTCAGAAAGCTGGAGGTGTTGCTGCATTTATTGATGCAGAGCACGCACTTGATCCTGAGTATGCAAAAAGGATTGGCGTAAAACTTAATGACCTTATTATCTCGCAGCCAGATACTGGAGAGCAGGCGCTCGAGATTGTAGAGAGTTTGGTTAGAAGTAATAGCGTCGACATTATTGTTGTCGACTCAGTTGCAGCTCTTACTCCAAAGGATGAGATTGAGGGAGATATGGGACAGACGCATGTTGGAAAGCAGGCTCGCCTTATGAGCCAGGCCCTTCGAAAACTCACCGGTGTTGTTGCAAAGAGCAAGACCGTCGTTGTCTTTATCAACCAAATCAGAATGCAGATTGGTGTAATGTTTGGAAATCCTGAGACAACTCCAGGAGGACGAGCTCTTAAGTTCTATACATCAGTTCGACTTGATATTCGTCGCATCGCGCAGATTAAGAAAGGAGAAGAGGTTGTGGGAGGCCGTGTACGTGTAAAGGTGGTAAAGAATAAGGTGGCAGCTCCATTTAAAAATACTGAGTTTGACCTTCTCTATAACGAAGGGATTTCAAGGGAGGGAGAAATCCTAGCACTCGGTGAGAAGTATGACGTGCTTCAAAAGAATGGTGCCTTCTATAAGTATGGAGAGCAGTCTCTTGGCAGAGGGTATGATGCAGCTCGCACATTCCTAAAAGAGAATAAACCTGTTACCAATGAAATTCTTAAGAAGATTCGAGCAGAGTTAAGCAAAGCATAGCATGGCAACACTTTCATATAACGAGATCACCCCTAAAAAGGTAATCAAATTTAATGGTGAACCCTATGAGGTTATTGAATCAAAAGTTGCACGTAAGCAGCAGATGAAGCCTCAGAACCAAACAAAATTACGGCACCTTATAAGTGGACGTGTTATTTCTAATGCTTTTCACTCAAGTGACAAGGCAGAAGAAGCTGATACTGAAACAAAAGAGATTGTGTACCTCTACACCAATCGCGGAGAGAGTTGGTTCCATAGCAAAGGAAATCCAGGAGACCGCTTCTCCCTACCAGAAGACTCTGTTGCAGATAAAGTAAAGTGGCTTGCTGAGCGTGATGAAGTTGAAGCACTTTTATTTGAAGAAGAGATTGTCTCTATTAAAATTCCAATTAAAGTAGACCTTGAAGTTGTTGAGGCTCCTCCAGCAGTACGTGGGAACACAGCACAAGGTGGAAGTAAGCAAGTTGTTATGAAAGGAGGCGCTGTTGTTACCACCCCGCTATTTATCAATGAGGGAGATATTCTGCGTATAAATACAGAGACTGGAGAGTACGTGGAGCGGGTTGATAAAGCCTAGGTTTTCTATATACTTGCCCCAGAACCTAGCATGCCAATTGGTCAGGGACGCTCTGGTCTCAGGTCAAGATGGTAGGAAGGATGTTTTTTCTGCTATCGCGAGTACAATGTGTTTTCGGACACCTCCGCCTCACAACAAAAGCTTTTGTCGAAGTATAAGCATGCATGGGTCGTGCTCTGAGGAGCACGCTTGCTCAACATTTGAGCAACTTTTGTAACGAAAGTATCCAGGGCCGGCGGAGTCATGTTCCCGTCCTATATAAGGCAGTGCGTGTTGGTGCAACACACGCACTGCCAAACATCTCACAACGCATATGCGTTGTTTTTTAATAAAAAATAACGACCTTGGTGGTCGTTATTTTCTGTCTACGTAGTTAAATACGTAATTAACAACGCATGATTATTGTATTGACATTGTCATTACAATTATATATTCTTTATGCATGAGTTCACAAAATACTATTCAGATTAGAATTGATTCTAAAACAAAAGAAGCTGCACGAAAGACGCTTGATGGTGTTGGCCTAGACATGTCCAGCGCGGTCAAACTCTTCCTTACCAATGTAATTAATAGAAAAGGTGTGCCTTTAGATTTACGTACTGAAAATGGTTTTACTCTTGCACAAGAGGAAGCTCTTATTTCTGAAACCGAAGAGGCTAAAAAAGATGCTCGACGTTTTGCCAGTGTTGATGCGCTAATGAAAGATCTTAATCGGTAGTTTATGAAATACGAGATTGTAAAAACTCGTCGTTTTAAAACTGCGTTTAAACGTGTACAGAGACTACAAGGATTTAAACAAAGTGTTTTTGAAGAAACAATTACCACCCTAGCGAAGGGCAAGAAATTAAAAAAGGAGCAAAAAGACCATCAACTTACTGGCAAGCTAAAAGGCTTTAGAGAATGCCATCTTGCTCCTGACATACTTCTGATATACCAAATAGACGATGGCATATTGGTACTTACATTAGCGAGCATAGGAAATCATGCTCAACTATTTCGATAAAGAAAAAACACCCACAAGGGTGTTTTTAATTATCGAGCAATGTACGGCATAAGAGCCATGAATCGTGCTCGCTTAATTGCCTTTGCAATCTCACGTTGCTGACGAGCAGATACTCGTGTTCGCCGCCTGTTGTTCATTCGAGCGTGCGGATTTACAAACTGCTTTAGATACTCAGTATCCTTGTAGTCCACAAATCGTGGTGTCTCTACTACTTTTTTCTCTTCGTCTTTCATAAATCTATATTAAAAAGGAATATCTTCCGGGTTAATATCCTCGTCTGGATACTGGATCGCATCTGATGATGGAGCTGCTTGCTCTTGTGCAGGTGCTGCAGATGCAGCTGGTGCACCTCCCTGTCCATCACGCAATGATGGTCCAAACTGGAATCGATCTGCAATAACTTCAGTTCGATAGTGTTTTACACCATCTTTCTCCCAATTGCGAGTCTGAAGTCGCCCCTCAAGGAATACTGGACGCCCTTTCTTTAGGTACTGCCCTACAACCTCAGCCTGTCGTCCAAACATAACAATGTTGTGGTACTCAACAGAATCTTGCTGCTGTCCGTTCTGATCCTTGTATGTTCGGTTTGTTGCAACAGAGAATGAAGCAACCTGAGATCCAGAAGGAAGAGCCTTAAGCTCTGGGTCTCGTGTTAGGTTTCCGTAGATAAATACTTTGTTGATATACATACTATGCTGTTGTCTCCTCTAGCACCTCATCAAGCTCAGCGTCTGATACCTCATCAGTTTCTGGCTTTGCTACAACAAGCTTCTCAGCTGCACGGTCCTGTGCGTATGTTGCCTCCTCTTTTGTAGTAATTGTAACAAGATGTCGGATAATAGTCTTGTCAGCTCGCAATACCTCATCTACCTTCTCCTGATTCTCTGGAGTTAGCTCGTATGCGATCCATGCAAAGTTTGCACTTGTGTGATCACGTCGTACTCCCTCATTAATCTGAGAGATAGTGTATGCAAGGTTCATTCGTGTAGGAAGCGCCTCTGCAAATGGAGTTCCACCTGCAGCAACAATAGCTTCCTTTACAGAATCAAATGCTTTCTTTGTTTCAGTCTCTGAAAGGTTCGCATCAATGTGAAATGCCGCCTCGTATACAGAGATCTCGTCTTTTTCTAGTACTTCAGTATCTGCCATATGTGGGAGAAAGATAGCATATAGATCTAGCTATCGCAACGCTATAAGCCAAAAATACGCTTAGTATTGTTATTTAGAGTTTCTCGAGCCTCATTTTCATCAATTCCCCATAAATCAGCTATCTTTTTGTATACATGTACCACGTTAAGTGCTGAGTTGCGCTCTCCCCTGTGTGGCTTTGGTGCTACATATGGAGAGTCTGTCTCGCCAAGGAGCATGTCGTGTTTTGCGCCCGTTACCATGTCGTTATAGTCATCAGTAAAGGTGATAACTCCAGTAACAGACACTGTAAACCCAAGGTCATTTAGTGCATTACGCTCTTTGTCTCCTCCTACAAAGAAGTGAATATTTCCTCGGAGCTTGTCCCTATGCTCTTTCTTATATTCAGTGAGGATATCAATAACCTCATGATATGCATCCTGTGTTCCTTTGCTTGGGCGTGAGTGGATCATAAGAGCTTTATCAAGCTCTATAGCTAGCTCTACCTGCTGTATGAAAACTTCTCTTTGAAGCTTTGAATCTTCTTGCCTGAAGAAATCGAGCCCACACTCTCCTATCGCTACAACATTCTCGTCCTCTGCTAGAGTTTTGTATTCGTCTGTAAATTCTCCTTCATCTACATAGCAAGGATGCATTCCAACTGTTGCATAGAGGTGCTCGTGCTTTTTTGCTAGCTCAATTGCTTTCTTTGAGGATTCCAAATCAACACCCACAACAATACCGTGTATGTCCTCATACTTCATCTGCTCAATAATTTGATCACGATCCGTTTCGTATGCATCAAATTGAAGATGGCAGTGTGCGTCGATGTATTTCATAGGTTGAATAAAAGTAACATGCAAAGTAAGAGCCCCGCAATTTAATGCGGGGCCTTTAAAGAACTATCTGCCTGTCGAAGTGACAATGACCGTTCCTGGATCCCAGAACTTAGTATTGTACTGAGAAGCTTGTATGTCCCAACCATTTTGGGTCCAGACAGCAATTACACTCCATTTTTTACCCTGACGATCACGAATATAGAAAACGTTCTTTGTACCATCGACATTTAGAGTCTTTGATCTGAAATCATCGGGATCTCCTCTCGCATTGCTTAAAGCAATCCAGATTTTCTCAATCGTAAGCAAGCGACGAAAATCAACCTCTTGAGCAAACTCCCAATCAGAAACTCCTGTGAGGAGTTCCCAATACGAAACTGAGAAATCAACCTTCACACACTCTGTTGTGTTTGGTAAAAGTTGTAAAAAACTCTCACCAATCCTTGAAAAAGGAACCCAGTCGTCTTCGGTGAAGATTTTCGACAAATCTACTTCCAAAGAGTAGTTATACATGCTGCAGCAAAGCTGCTTTGCGATACGCCGAGAATAGGGGTTTGCCAGAGCAACTAGCTCACGCATTCTTCTCTTGTTTTCAGAAAACGAATTCAGTATTTCTGGGGTACCGCCAGCTTTTGCAAAAGCTGCCGTGAATTTAGCAACAAGTCCTATGTTGCTAAAGGGATTATTTGGATTTGCCACTTGGCCACTCCTTCTATTGAACGACTATCCTTTATGGATTTTGTCGTAACATTTATACATGACACCATGTCAATGCATGAGACTAAACCTACGCCTCATCTTTTATGAAGTCAATTTTACGTTCCTGCCCAAGGAGTTCCAAAAAGACCAACCGCAAGTTCAATCCAAATAGCAACAAGAGTGAGAACAATTAGCACCACTACAACTGTATTTTTCTTTTTCATATTAAAGACGAGCAAAAAGCCCTTCTGGCTTTTTATTCTCCAGCACTGCTTTTTTAATAATCTCTGAGGATTCTGGAAGAACAGAATTGAGAAGCCTTCCAATTGTGTAGAGCTCTTCTAGATATTCTTTAATTAACCCTCTTCCCTTTTCTAGGTCAGTTTTCACAATCTTAAATGGCTCTTCGTCTGTAATTCTCTTGTCGAGTGCTCCAATTAAAGACCACACATAATCGAGTGCTTCATTAAATTTAAAATTGTCGATTGCATCAGTATATTCAGATGGGAACGGTTTTGGCTCAGGACGCTCAATTGGATTCTCAAGGTGAGTCTCTGCGAGCTTTGTAATACGAGCTGTTAGATTTCCAATTCCATTTACAAGGTTTGCGGTATACCACTCATCTAGCTTCTCCCAGGTAATATCTGAATCATCTACGGGATGAACGTGTCGAAGTAGTAGGTACCGTGCGGCATCTGTTCCGTACTTATCTGTAAGCTCATAAGGAGAGATTACATTCCCAACAGACTTACTCATCTTGGCTCCTCCTGAGGTTATAAACCCATGATAGAAAACCTGATCAGTATTCTTTATATCAGCTGAGAGTAGCATTGCCTGCCAGATAAGGGACTGGAAGCGAACCTGGTCCTTCCCTGCTACCTGTAGCGTTTCTCCCTCCTCCCAGTACTTTGTAAAATCACCCGCAGGCCACCCTAGAGTTGAGATGTAGTTTGTAAGGGCATCAAACCACACGTACATAACTTGAGAGTCATCTCCAGGAACTGGTACACCCCATGAAAGTCGTTCCTTCTCTCGAGAAATAGAAAAATCCTCAAGTCCGTTTTTTACAAACTCAATTGCTTCCTTTCGCCTCCAATCAGGAACGATGGAGTCTTCCCTTTCAAGATACTTTAGAAGTGCATCTTGGTAGTTACTAAACCTAAAGAAGTAATTCTCCTCCTCAATTTCAACCGGGTCCATTGTTGGGTGGTTTGGACACTTCCCATCTACAAGCTCGCTCTCCTTTAGAAAAGCCTCATCTCCTACACAGTACAATCCCTTGTACTTCTTTTTATAAATATCTCCTTTTGCCTCACAGCGCTTCCAAATCTCCTGTGCTGCTTTTATATGATTTTCATCTGTTGTTCTGATGAATGCATCGTTTGAAAGGTTAAGACCTTCTTTCAACTTTTTAAACTGATCTGCGAAATGATCTACATACTCTTGCACATCTTTCCCCTCTTCTTCTGCTTTCTGCAGAATCTTCTGTCCATGTTCGTCTGTTCCTGTACTAAAAAAGACGTCATTTCCTTGTAGTCGCCAGTGGCGGGCTAGAAGATCTGCTTGGAGAATTTCAAGTGCAAAACCAACATGCGGATCCGCATTTACGTATGGAAGCGTAGTTGTTATGTACTTATTTGTCATTCCCTTGAGGGTATCACAGCTTGTATTAGGAAGCACTTACTCGCTTTTGCTGGAAATCATGCACGAGCTCCTGGATACCAGCTGCTATAGGCACAGCAAGTATTACACCGATAACTCCAGCTAACTGTCCTCCTGCGATAATAGCGAGAATCACAAGAAGTGGCGGTACTCCAATCACCTTCTTCACCACAAGTGGATAGATAAGATTTCCCTGGAATTGATTTACAACCAAGAAGAGTCCCGCAACGATAATGGCAAGCGTTGCCCCTCCATCAACAAGCGCAACCATAACTCCTGGAATTGCAGCAATAATAGATCCAAATACCGGGATAAGCTCGAGAACTGCAGCAAAGACTGCAAGCAAGAGAGCATACGGCACACCAAGGATCATAAGTCCCAGGTATACAAGAATTCCAATAATGAAAGAGAGCATCAGCTGCCCTTGCATCCATAGTCCAATCTTTCGCTGAGACCTTCTCCATAGATCGATTACATAATCCTGATGCTTTGTTGGCGTAACAATCCGTAGGAAATCATCAATTCCCTGCTCTCGTACTGCAAAGTAGAATGAGAGAACAATAGTAAGGAAGAGTGAGAAAATACCTCCAAAGATTGTTGCCAGAAGCCGTACGATTCCCTCCCCAGTATCTGAGAATGATTCTTGCAATGAAAGAAGTGAATCAAGAATGGTTGTCTTTGCAGAAACTGTCTCAGCTCCAATAAATCCAGCATTTCCAATTGAGGTTGGAAGCTCTACTGTTTCAAGGTATTGAGGAAGAAGTGCCAAAAATGATTGTGCCTCGTCGAGTACTGGTGGGATAAAGTAATAGATACCTACAAAAATACTTCCAAATACCAGCAGGTACATGATGATTACAGAGAGTACGCGGTGTAATCGCAAATGCCTTTTGAAAAACTCTACTCCTGGCTCAATTGCAGAAGCCAAAACGATTGCTGTAAGTACCAAAAGAAGAAGTTCTCGTAGTACAAAAATCGCATATGCTCCAATAAGCACTAGTAGAATTTTGATAACACTCCCTGCTGTTATTGAGATGTTGATTGGTCCCTTTGTCATAGGGCTATCTTATCACGATAGTTTTGAAATCAGATCCTCGATCTTCACACGTTCCTGTTCTGCAGTGTCTCGATTACGTACCGTAACGTCATTTCCCTCAAGAGAGTCAAAATCAATGGTCACACAATATGGAGTTCCAATCTCATCCTGTCTCCTGTATCGCTTCCCAATGTTTCCATTGTCGTCATACATTACATTTCCAAACTCTTTCTTTAGTGTAGAAAATACCTCACGAGCTTTCTCTTGTAATTCTGGCTTGTTCTTAAGTAGTGGCGATACCATTACACGTACTGGCGCGAGCTCTTTATTTAGTTTCAAATACGCTCTCTCCTCTCCTCCTACAGTGTCTTTAGTAAATGCTGAAGTAAGGATCGCAAGGAATGTACGATCAAGTCCAAGAGATGGCTCGATCACATGCGGAGTGAATACCTCCCCTTTTACATCATCTCTGTACTGAAGCTTTGCTCCTGAGTGCTCCGCGTGCTTTTTTAGGTCATAGTCTGTTCTATAGGCAAGACCGTAGAGCTCCCTCTGTCCAAAGGGGAAATCAAATTCAATATCAATAGTTTTTGTTGAGTAGTGCGCCCTGTCTTCTTCTGCAATATCTACTTCATGAATACGACCTTTGGTAAGTCCAATATCTTCCATCCACTCACGTAGTTGATTCAGCCAATGATTAAAGTTCTTTTCCCACTCATCAGGATGCACAAAGTACTCCACCTCCATCTGCTCCATTTCTCGTACGCGGAAAACAAATTCTCGAGGGGTAATTTCATTTCGAAATGCTTTTCCAATCTGTGCGATACCAAATGGCATCTTTGGCTGCATTGAGTCCACTACATTTTTAAAGTTTACGAAAATTCCTTGGGCTGTCTCTGGGCGCAGGTAAGAGTACTGTCCTCCGAGCGCTCCAACCTCTGTCTTAAACATCATATTAAATTGCCGCACCTCTGAGAGCTCATTTTTATCAGGAGACATAATGCTGTTCTCTTTAATTGCATCTGTCATCTCCTCTAGTGTCATTCCTGCAGGATTAATCCCCGCTTCTTCAAGAAGATGGTCTGCTCTGTACCGCTTCTTTGTTTTAAGGTCTTCAACAAGAGGGTCAGAAAATCCTGCAATATGTCCTGATGCTTCCCACACCTTCTCATTCATAAGGATTGCAGCATCAACGCCATACATATCTTCCCTATCATCTACAAAACGCTTCCACCACAGGCGCTTAATATTATTCTTTAGAGTTACTCCATGTGGCCCATAGTCCCAGGTACCTGCTAATCCTCCATAGATCTCAGACCCAGGGAAAATAAACCCTCGACGCTTTGCAAGGGATACGATCTCCTCAAGTGTTACCTTCTGATTGCTCATATTAGTTACTTACCACTCCTTGTGCTCCAGTATATGACGGATCATCAGTTATTGCAGTAGTTTTGGCTCCTCCTATAGTTTGTACGGTTGTTTGTGTGAAGCGATCAAATCCTTCAAAGATTTGCTGCCCTATAACTTGGATTACATCTCCTGCTTGAGAAGATTGCGGTGTAATACCAACTTGAAGCGCAACAGTCTTTGATGAGTGTGCTGCAATCTCTCCAATATTCCACGATACTTCCCCTGTTCGCTCATCATGAGTGATGGCAGCTGAAAGTGGTGTCTGTGCTCCAGTGAATGTCGCGTACGATGGCAATACAAATCGTACAGCAGAGTTTGCAATAGTGTTTGTTGTATTTCCTGCAATCAGTGTGAGTGTGTAGGTAGTGAGTTCTCCTGCCTTTGGTGGCCACGGCCCAATATTTGTAAATGGTCCTGTTGTCCGTGTAAGCGATGTAGCAAGAGATAGTGCTGATGCAATAGAAATGTCACGCTCTACTTTGTTCGTTACAGTAGAAGGAGCTCCGCTTCCAACTTCACGCCCTGATACAGTTCCTACTATATCGAGTGCTGGATTTCGAGCAGATCCAAGCTCGGCTGTTGTTTTTATAGGGAGCGTGAAGGTTACCGTTCCACGCTCTTCTGGATCAAGTGTCGCAAGCTCTGAGTTTGTCTCTTTGTTAAACGTAATTGTTTTTGTTCCTGCATTATAGAATCCTCTTCCTGCTGAGATACGCGTTTCATCAAATGCATTTCCTGAGAAAGTAATTTTGATCTCTGCATCAAAGATCTGGCTATCGAGATTATTTTTCCAGGTAAGGCGCCCTGTGAGATCATCACCTGCATCTACGGTAAGAGATTCACTTGCGTCCCCATCAAGAGACATTGAGACTGCAAGCTGACTATCTACGAGTGCCACTTTTACATTCTGTTCCATATAGATGAGTCCTAGACTATTTCCTCCTGGAGATAGATCAGTTCCAATGTATGCATTAATGAATCTCTCATCTCCAGAGTTTCCTACAATGTCTCCTGTTATCGTTACTGTCTCTTTCTCTCCTGGCTTAAGGGTTCCAAGGTCCCACACATTATTTCCAATGTCTGCTGTTGGATTTGCATCACGCACTGAATACCCAAATGGATACTCCAGAAGGAGCACAGCATTTGGTACTGACTCTTCAGAATTTGTCTGCACCGTTATTGTTGTACTAAAACTCTCACCTGGTGCCACCTCTTCTGGTGCTGAAAGTGTTACCGCGAGAGGCGCGCTCGTTATGATCACAGGATAGACTTCCTCTTTTACTACAATTGCATTTGAACTCTCTGGCCTAAATTCAATACGGAGTTTGATTTCCTTTTCCTCTCCCTCAGTTCCAAACAAGACTCCCTCAAAAGCTAACTCTTTCTTTTCTCCTGGCTTTAGAGGACCAAGTGAGAGAGTTTTGTATTGTAATTCCTTACTTACATCGAGTGCATCTCGTGTTCCTGTTGGGAATGTAACGGTAAGTTCAGCAAATGGAAGATTTACCGGGTTTGTATTCTTTACCGTTGCTTGAATTAACACACTCTCCCCCGATGCAATTGCTGGAGGAATCTCTACATTAAATTCAATGTTTTTAGGAGATACAGTTCGTCCTCCCTGCAGTACAAAAAATGCAGCAATGATAATTGCGAGAGCAAAAAATCCTGCAGATCCTAGAAGGAACCATGTAGCATATGGCTTGTGTGGCTTTTCTTCTTTTTGCACTGGAGGAGTCCACGCTTCCTGCTCGACAGCTTTAGGTGCTGCTGTCTTAGTGGTTGGAGAAAATCCCCGCCTTGAGGCGGTTTTCTTATATAAATCAGTTCGTAGAGAGTCTAATTTACCCTTCTGGTTCATAGGAAAACTATAGCACGGGTATAAAATTTAAAAATTATTAAATGGCCCCAAACAAAGTTTGGGGCCATTTTGCGCAGGATAGGTTTGGTTAGATTGTAACCTGTCCTTGTTTTTTGAAGCTGCCAGTTATGGACTTGCGCCCGTAGACATAGACGTTTCCGCTTCCCTGCCGCTTCGCATGGAAAGTTTCAGAGCGAGTTTTCCCATCGCTCCCCTTCCACTGATGTACGATTTGTGCTGCGCTGTGATCACGACTCACGCTTATAACTTTGATAGACATCCTTCGTCCCTTTCAAGTGAACGGTTTACAGATGAATGCTTAAAGCAAGCACTCCGTTAGAGACTATAGCATATATCTATATTATGTCAATGTTTCCTCAAGAATAAAGCGTGTTCGTACTTTTCCATCAGGCCACTCTATTTCTTCAAAAAACTCATCAAGGTCTCTACATTTCACCATTCCATATTTAAGAGAGATGTATACGGCAATTTTTCCTCCTACTCGTGCATTGGTTGATTCATCTGCAATAGCAAGGAGAAGGTACCTTCCTCCCCCGTGATGTCCGTATACTTTGTTGAGCTGTATGTTTTCGATGTTCATTGTTATGGCTTCCAGTCTTTTATTACAAAACTCTTCCCCTTTCGCTCTACTACCACCTTCTGTCCATCTCTCCACTTAAGTGCACGAACATCATCTATGGGGAGTGTTATAGAAATACTCCCTCCCCCGTTTTTGTTTAGTTTACGTACGTTATAGTCTTCTTGTTTTTTACGTCCCATATAGTTTTAGTGTAGCAGATTAATTCGGGAGTTATTCGGGATGTTTGACAAGCAGAGACTCTTTTGACAAAGTCTTACAAGATTCAACTTGTAAAAGGAATTGATTCCATGCCAACAATCGTTATCAATGGAGTTACCATCTCTGCTGGTCGAAGCATTTCTATCAAAAGTGGTCGTGTGACCATTGATGGGGAGGACGTCACGCCTGATGGAAAAGAAATCAATATTTCCATTGAAGGAAACATTGATCGCCTAGAAGCTGATGCCTGTGAGAAAATCTCTGTGAAAGGCAACATTAATTCTGTCGGCACTGTATCTGGCGATGTTGATGTTGAAGGAGATGTTCGTGGTTCTGTGAGCACCATGTCTGGCGATGTTGATTGCGGAGGAGGTATTGGAGGAAGTGTCTCCACCATGTCCGGAAACGTTAAACACCGCAAATAAATCAAACCCACCAATTAACGGAAAGTCCGCCTTGGTGGGTTTTCTGTTACTCCTTTGTCTGCCAGATGTTATTACATGCAGCGCTTCTCTCGTATCCTGCTTCTTTTGCTTCCTCTTCAGTACAGAAGTATTGCTCTCCTTTTCTTGGATCTATCTTTACCCTCTTATAGTTAGGGCATCCTGGAAGGAAATAGTCTTTGGTATAGCTTTTGGTTATATTTCCTTTTATTACACATTCTTTGGAGAAAGGGTCTGTATCTTGCTCCCCTGCCCTTGTTTCTTCTTGTATATCGCAGACTCCCCATAGTCCTTTGTTATTCTCCTTTGCTTCTCTCTCATCTGCTTGTAGTTGCGCAAGGTATGTTCTGTTTGGCTGTATGTATGCTTCTTGTGCATATCCATTCTCTACCAGCATGCTGTTTACAAATAGATTGTCCTTCTCTGGGTCTTCTTCATATATAAATACGTAGCGGAGCAGTCTATCAAAGCTATCTTGTGCGGTTTGGTCCTTTTGCAAGAGTATTTCCTTTCCAAGGAGTGTCTTGGTTAAGTATTCCTTTGCTTCTTTCCCGTAGCAGGAGTTTAGCTCTGGTGCATCAATGTTTAAGAGTCTGATGCGGATGTTGTTTTCTATTAGTATGGTGTCGCCATCTATTACCTTCTCTACCAGGTGTGTGCGGTTTTCAAAGTTTGCGCCGTATGTGTCGTATGTTTTGTATACCTCATAACCTCCGTATCCGCCGGCAGCAAGAACAAATGCCAAGACGGCCATGATTACCTTGTGCGGGAGGGGTTTCATTGGATTTAGTGTAGCAGAGGTTTAGTATTATTGACTTACTTATAGAAATATTGCACCCTGTATCTAGACCGCAACCAATGGAGGTTTTAATGCGGACAATCTTTAATTACCAAGGCATCCTACTTCTTCTGGTGGCAGTTACTATGATGGCGGGATGTACTCCTCGAGTGAACACAACTGATCTCGGTGTCGATCCCAGTGACAGCAGCCTGCACTACATTGCTTATGGCGATGTCGTCATGCAAACCGATACGGATGCGCCGGTCCTGAGCCCTCAACGGATCACCCACAAAATCAATGGTGAATTTGTCACCCTGGAGGTGCTCCGTTCTGTGCGCGGAGCTTCGGCACACCAGGTTCCGACGACTGACTACGAGGCTGAACTTTGGGAACAGCGGTACGGCTAATACACTGGCCGACATTTCAAACGGAAAGATCGCTATAACGACTTTCCTCGAGATGTCGGTCTTTCCTTTTGTCTATATATTCTTAAAAAGCTTTGCGGCAATCTCCTCTGCTACCCACACCTTCTCTTTATTTGGAGAATCACCAGCAATTTTCATAAGAAGATCATGGTATTCAGGATCTTCTTCCTTAATGCGTGGCATTGCCACATAGAATGGTTTTCGGTATTCGCCCCGCATTTCAAACCACCAATTTATTGCTCGTTCAAAAAATGCATACTGGTGTCGCAAAAACATATATGGAGTGTCAATATCATCTTTAAGACTGTTTGCCTTATGAGTAAGATATTGTTCCATTCTTTCTTTATCTTCTTTACTTAGTGTTACTCCCTTCTCATATAAAGATCGTGCAGCATTAAGTGCTGTGCTTCCAACGCTTTCTTCTTCCCAAAGTACTTTTGCAAATTGTAGTTGTACTCCAAAGACGTCGAGTATCTCGTTTTCTTTTACAGGTGCTTTAACTGCTTTCCATTCAACATCTGCACCTTCTACATCTTCTCGTCCAGAGAAGTGTGGTGGCGTGTCTGTGTATAGGAGGTATAGGTCCCAGTCACTGTTTCCTCGCTCTTTCCCAATGGCGCGTGACCCATGCAAAATAATTGCTTGTGGGTTATGAGTTTCTTTTATGTGTTGGATGATTTTTTCTTTATTCATGAGTGATTTTCGAAATTTACACTATATGTATCGTATGTTTTATATACCTCATGCCCTTCACGCCCCCTTATAAGTGACTAAAGAGTTTTATTGGAATTTAGTGTAGCAGAGAAATAAAAAATAATCGTGAAGATTTATTTTTGCAAACCTTGCTGTATTTTCTGAAGCTCATTTTTAACCAAAGCATCTTTTTCTTCTTTCTTTTTTTCTTCGATCTTTTGATCTAGAATTAATTCAATAGAAAGTTTTAATGGAGCAAAATACTCTAAACAAACTTTGTCATCAAGCTCGTGAACTCCCTTACTTAATATCCCATATATACTCTTCATTTCTAACAGCTGTGATGGAAGATATGGCTTTAAGGCATCAATTTTTTCGTCCATTTTTTTCCCTTGAAATTCTTTTGCTTCAATTTTTAAATCCTGATCATGCTCTCTGTATGTTTGATAAATTAAGTTTTCAAAAATACGCCTTAGGTAAATAAAAGACCCGACACCAATACCGTGAGAAGCGAGACCAACCGCCCTTTTGAATTCTCGTAGATACTCTTCTTCAAGAACCTTTTCATACTTTTGCTGAAGTGCTGAGAATTGAATATCGGCCATGGATGGATCTTGACCAATTTTCTCTACAAAACCTTCTATTCTTGTATCTCTAAAAACAAAAAACCTTAGTGGATATGAACCCTTTCTTTTACAGGTTAGGGTAACTTGTCCGTAGCCTACTGACTTATGGTCAGGTGCTTCCCAAACACTCCAATTATCAACCCACTCAAACTCAATTTCATAAGTTGTGTTGTCTTGCAAAGAACTGCTGTAAGCATCAACATCGCCTCTGAAAAGCCGTTGTTCTAAAAGAGGGTTTTTAATTTTTTCATAAAGCGGAGTTTCGAAAAAGAAAGTGTGTTTCGAAACTATCTTTATTTCTTCTTGTGTTTCTTCGGACATATATTTTCTATACCAGTATACGAAACATAATTAAACAACTCAAACACCCTACAATCCCGCCGCCAATATCCCCTTATTCACTTCTAGTATCAAATCTTCTGTCTTTGATACACCTGCATCTTTGTCCGCATACCCAAGTGCAACAAGTATTTCAAAAGCAATCTCCGCCTCTTCCCTCTCAAAATCTATATCTTCCTCTCCTTTTACAAGCGCTTCTAGCCTTTCATACACTTTTTGCTGCACTTCGTGCTCAGGCAACAATCTTCCCAGAAGACCAAGGATGTTTGCATATACTTTTTTACGCTCTCCTGTAAGGGTAAAGGAGTATTGCTGTACTTGATCCATTCCTTTGAGGCGCCAATTGTATCTCCCACGAATAAGGGAATAGATACTGTGTGTCCCAGGCTGCGTACATGCTGCAAAAGTAGCACCCGCCCGCTTTGCAGCTTGTGCAATTACACGAATCTTCCCCAAATCTTGGGTAAAGATAATTGCCTCTACAGAGTCTTCCTTATTGGGACGAGCTTTTAGTACGAATCCTGGAGTTGTGTACGTCTCATGCATGAACGACGTTTATCGTAAGTTGCTTCTCGCCAAGATCTACTTCTATTCCCCCAGGGAGCTCTTGTACACGCTGTATTGTCTTTACTCCAGCAACACTCATAATTTCACTCTTGTACGCATCTAGGAATGCTGCATTCCCTGCGATAGTTAGGATTGCAAAATCGTGTGGAGAGAAATCTGCTTTCTTTCGTGCATCTTGTACCGCTCGTATAAACTCACGAACCATTCCCTTCTCCTTTAGCTCTGGAGTTAGCTCTGTATCAAGTTTAAGCTCTTCTCCATCAAGGATAATATTCTCTACATTTACTTCTTCCTTGATTAGGGTTTGGTATTCCTCTGTTAGAGAGATTCCTTTCTTTAGTGTAAGCGCATTAAGTGGCTGTCGTACTTTGTGTCCTGCAGTTTGTCGCATCATAAGTGCATCACTTACGATAATTCGTACTTCTTTCATAGTGTCGAGTACTTCCTGGTCTATCTTCCCTCCCTCTGGCCACTCACATAGGTGCACACTCTCAGCATCACTCTCTCCCTTTAGCTCTCTATATAGATACTCTGCATAAAATGGAGTAGCAGGTGCCATTACCTTTGCAGTTTCCATAAGTACAAAGCGAAGTGTGTGCATTGCATGCTCTGCATCTTCTCCCCCCTCTTTAATACGATCTCGAGAACGCCTGACATACCACGTTGAAAGATCGTCAAGGAAATCAAGGAGTGGGCGCGTAGCTTTATCAAATTCATACCCCTCATACCCCTTTGTTGTCTGATCTACAAGCTCATTTAGTCTTGAGATAATCCATGTATCGAGCACATGCTTTGTTCCCTCTTTTCTCTGTACCGTATCCTTATATAGATTGTAGAAAGAAAGTACGTTGTGGAGCCTTCCCACCACCTTTGAAGATGTTTCTTTTACACCTGCTTCTGAGAAAGAGAAGTCTTCTGCTCTCGATACAGGAGATGCGAGCATGTAGTACCGCACAGCATCTGCTCCATATTTATTAATGATCTCCATAGGATCTGGATAGTTCTTGAGTTTCTTACTCATCTTCTGTCCATCTTCTGCAAGTACCGTTCCGTTTACCACTACGTTTTCAAATGGTGCTTTTCCGAAGAGTCCTACGCCAAGAACGAGTAGTGAGTAGAACCACCCTCGTGTCTGATCGAGTCCCTCTGCAATATATTGTGCTGGGTATCCCTTTGATTTACTAAAGAGTCCTCCCTTTGGATTAAATATATCGAGGTTGCTATATGGATAGTTTTGCTGCGCATATGGCATTGATCCAGATTCAAACCAACAATCAAATACATCGAGGATTCGTGTGTACTCTTCCCCATCCTTCTCAAGCTTTATCTCATCAATATATGGGCGATGGAAATCTAGTTCATAGTTTGCATTGTGTGGCAGCGCTACAAATGGAAGATTGATTTGCGCTCCAGGCTTTGCATGTGTGTTGCTATGAATTTCCATTGAACGAGCATTGTCTGCTCCCTCAACAACCGCAGGCAATATTTCAAGACCAATACCGTGAGTTACGATAAGAATCTTCTCATCTTGAAGCTGCGCTTCCTTCTCATACATAAATTCTCCAAAGCGCTTCTTCACATCAAGGAAGCTCTCCCCTCCTGGGATAGTTGTCTCATACGTGAAATCTTTCTCAATGAAATCAAAGTACTCTTTTATTGGTTTTCCTTGGAAGTCTCCAAAGCCAAGTTCGGCAAGTCGCTCATCGAAAACAACATCGTCCTTTGAGAGACCAATTTCCTCTGCAATTATTTCTGCTGTCTGCTTTGTTCGAAGGAATGGAGAAGCAAAGATTTTTGTAATTCCCTCTACCTTTAGTTTTTCTCCAGTCTCTTTTGCTAGAGCCAATCCCTTTTCCGTTAGTTTGTATGGATCATCTTTATGCGCGCTCACTACATTTTTTACATTGTGCTCTCCCTCAGCGTGGCGCATTGCCATGTACGTGTTTCCTGACTTCTTTACGTGCGCCCGAAGATCCTCAACTCCTCCCAAGACAATCTGCTCTCCATCTTCATTCTCCCAGACAGGAAGTGGCGCCCCCCAGAAACGACTTCTTGAGATTGACCAATCCTTCCCTCCCTTAAGCCAGTTACCAAATCGCTTAGACCCAACTTCTTTTGGCACCCAATGCACTTTGTCATTCTCCTTTACGAGTTGGTTCGTTATCTTTGGCGCATTCACAAACCATGAGTCCATCGCATAGTTTAGAAGCGGCTCATCTGTTCTCCATGAGTGTGGGTAGCTGTGCTCAATCTTCTCTTTTTTGAAAAGCTTTCCAGCGTGCGCGAGAGCTTTGATGATCTCAATATCAGTTGCTTGATGATTATCCTTTGGCTTTGCATCCATTCCGGCAAAATCCCCTACTTCTTTTACAAACTTTCCGTTTTTATTTACGTGATGCACGATTGGCACACCTTCCTTTTGTGCAAGCTCAAGATCCTCTGCACCAAATGCAGGTGCAAGGTGTACTGCTCCTGTTCCAGAGTCTTCAGTTACATAGTCTGCTGCATATATCTTCCACGCATTCTCCTTCCCTTCTATTTCTTCGTTAAGGTAGTAGTTAAATGGAGGCTCATATTCTTTTCCAACAAGGTCCCTTCCTTTCATCTCTTCAAGGACTTCGTGCTCCATTCCCTCAAAGAGTGAGAGTTTTTCTTTTGAAACAATGTACGTACCGTCTAGCTTTTCATCCCCTGTTACCTTCACCTTTGCATATACAAAATCAGGATTTACAGCAGCTGCCATATTCCCTGGGAGTGTCCATGGTGTTGTTGTCCAAACAAGGAGCGAGGCATCCATTCCTTTAATAGGTAGCGGTACTGTTACCGCAAAGTCTGTAATGTCTTTATACCCTTGTGCTACCTCAATATTTGAAAGCTCTGTTCCCAGAAGCGGGCTTAGGTGGAGTGATTTAAATCCTTTGTAGATAAGACCTTTATCGTAGAGTGTTTTAAATGCCCACCATACACTCTCGGTGTACGAAGGATCCATAGTTCGGTAGTCATTCTCCATGTCTACGAATCGTCCGATTCGCGGAATGAACTTCATCCAATCATCTCGATACTGAAGCACTACCTTCTTTGCCTTCTCTACAAAATTCTCAATTCCTACCTCTTCAATTATTTCCTGCTTAGTTGAAACGCCAAACTCTTTCTCTACTTGGGCTTCAAGAGGAAGTCCATGACAGTCCCATCCCCAACGACGCGGTACCGTATACCCCTTCATTGTCTTATACCGAGGAACAACATCCTTTAGAGTACTTGCCAGTACGTGCCCATAGTGTGGAAGTCCTGTAGCAAATGGAGGTCCATCATAAAAAGTGAATACTCCTTTAGGAGATTTTTTCTCTATAGATTTTTCAAAAATGCGCTCATTCTTCCAAAATTCCAGCATTTCTTCCTCTCGTTTCGAGAAGTCGCTTTTGTCGCTCATATAAAGGATATAGTAGCAGGATGTATAAAAAGTGAAAGACCGCACAATTGTGCGGTCTTCCCCAAAGATCATTTGTGCCCAGAAAACCAAATGTACGGCTTCTGCCTTCCGGTGGTGAGTCCGGCTGCATTCACGAATGATTCCTGAATTGCAGACTCGAGCTTATGCTCACATGTCACTTTCGTGACAGAACCTTCTACCGGTGCCCCGCTGGGCGGTTCGGCATGGATAAAAATTTGTCCGTGCCGGCGCAAAATTCGTTTTGCGTTCGGGACAGTGTAACTGTCTTCTTCCGAATACATTTGATCGAGAGCCTGTTCAACCAGGTCTGGTTTTTCTTTTATAGCAGCTTTTCCCAAAGCTTCCTCCCTTATGTCTTAATGAGCAGAAGAAAAAAGATAGCACAGTTTTACAAAAGAAAAAGGCCGAGATTAACACTCGACCCCTTTCCGACGAATGAAGTGTGCACGAACCTGTTGAATTTCTTCTTGGCGTGCAGAGTCACCTGGCGGCGGAACAAATATCCCAGGAGCTTTTGTGCCTGTCTTTCTAACACGCACGTTGCCCACATTGCCATTTAAATGCTCAATGCATTCTTCAATTGTCGGAAAGTCCAATTCAGGAATTTTGGACATCCTTTCCTCCTTTTGAGAACCTCTAAAATTAAATTATAGCACCCTACATCTTCTCTGGAGCCTCTATTCCCAGAAGCCATAGCCCGTTTGTCATCGTTAGGACAAATGCCTCAATAAGCAGGAGCTTGTACCCCTCGTATTCTCCCCCAAGAATCTTTTCTTTTGCATAGAAACTATTAAATTCAGAAGCGAGCTCTGTTAAGAATCCTGTTACGTGGTGTGGCTCATACTTTTCTTGTGCGCGAGCAACAACCTCTGGAAATCTATAGAGAATTTTCTCAAGGTCATACGGCTGCTCTGGAGCAACAGCATCTGCATCATCTTTTGAAGAGTCAGCAAGAATCTTCTTTGCTCGTACGAGTGCATACTGCAGGTATGGACCTGAATCTCCTTCGGTAGATAATGAGTTGTTTACATCAAAGACAATGTCTCCTCCTGGCTGCTGCCGCAGAATACTGTATTTAATTGCAGCTACTGCTACTTTCCGTGCAGTTTCTTCATCAGGATTCTGTTCTTTTACTTTCTCTACCAGATTATCGATGAGAGACTTCGCTGTTACGATATCTCCTGTTCTTGAGCTCATCTTTCCTTCAGAGAGCTTCATCAAACCATTTGAAAGGTGTGTAATCTTTTCTGCCTGCTCTGGATGAATTTCAGAGAGAGCTTCTTTAATTACCTTAAAATACTCTGCCTGCTCCTTTCCGGTTAGGACGATTGACTGGTCATGCTCCCACCATTCATCTTTAATTGTCTCAAGACCAAGCTCCTTTGCTTCATAGGTTGGCGTTCCCTGTTTTGTTTTAAATACTCTTGTATGGAGCCCCTTCTTCTCTCCCTCGTAGATAACAGCACCATCGCTCTCTACAAACACTCCTTTCTTTAGACCCTCTTCCACCAGCTTCATTCCATATGGCGCTGACTCACTTTCGAAAATAAATCGATCAAGCTTTATATCTAGTACGTCAAGAATTTCCTGCACTCCTTCTATTGAAACCTTTCTTCCTTCCTCATGCTCTTTCATGAGGTCCTTGTCTTCTCCTGCATAAATAGCTTTATTGAGTATATCTATCTCTTCTTTTGCAGAATCATTTTCTTCGTATTCTTTTGCACCAAGAGCATACGCTTCTCCAATTACAGCAGGAGAAAGTTCCTTTTGAAGCTTCCTGAGTCCATAAACAGCCTTGGCAGCATGTGGCCCCACATCTCCTCCGTATGACTCCTTTTTAACTTCTGCTCCGGAGAATTGGAGAAGCCGTGCAATAGACTCTCCAATAGTTGCTCCCATAAGGTGCCCAATGTGAAGCTGCTTAAATGCATTAGCATTTACGTACTCCATGATCACTTTGTGATCTACATTATTAGTATTACTTCCCCACAGCCTACCGAGCGATCCAATTACCTTAAGAGATCCTGTGAAGAACTCTCGAGAGAGTTTGAAGTTAATAAATCCAGGACCTGCAACAGATACTTCCTCCACAAATGGAAGATCAATCTTTTTTATAATCTCTTCTGCAAGTTCTTTTGGGTTTACTCCCCGTTCTTTAGCAAGAGTCATGGCTATGTTTGTTGCATAGTCTCCATGACTTAGATCTTGAGGGTGCTCAAGATGTACTGAAGAAGCCTCCACATCTGCTGCGGCAGCTACTGCTTTTTGTAGTTCTTTTACTAGATCCATGTATGCACTCTATACAAAAATCTGCGGAATGGGAAACTTTTCACAAAGCTCTTCCACCTTTTTCCGCACCTCCCCTGCTTTGCTTGTGTCTTTTAGTACCTCAACCATCCACTGCGCTACCAACTTACTTTCAGCTTCTTTAAACTTTCGAGTCGTTATAGCTGGTGTTCCAAACCTGATTCCAGATGGATCAAGTGGTGGACGAGTATCGTCCGCAATAGCGTTTTTATTAAGTGTAATACCTGCTTCATCGAGCGCATGCTCAGCTTCTGCTCCTGTTATTCCAAATGAAGTATGTACATCAAGGAGTATGAGGTGATTGCTTGTTCCTCCTGTTAGCATTCGTGCACCAGCTTCCTTGAAAACCTCTTCCATTGCCTTGGCATTCTTGATTACCTGCTCTGCATATTCTTTAAACTGTGGAGTTAGTGCTTCTCCAAAACATACTGCCTTGGCTGCAATCTGGTGCATGTGAGGACCACCTTGAAATCCTGGGAACATTGCCTTATCTACTTTCTTTGCAATCTCTCCTTTCTCTCTTATAAGGATCATTCCACCTCTTGGCCCTCGAAGAGTCTTATGTGTAGTTGTAGTCATTACATCAAATCCATAATCAAATGGATTCTCGTGTGCTCCTCCTGCGATGAGCCCCGCTATGTGTGCAACATCAGCTACCGTGTACGCACCAACTTCATCTGCAATCTCTTTAAAGCGCTTCCAATCTAGCTCTCGAGGATATGCAGAGAATCCTGCAAGGATAATCTTTGGTTTTTCCTTTAGAGCTACTTCTCGAAGCTCGTCATAATCAATCTCTCCTGTCTCTACATCTTTCATCTTGTACCGTACAAAGTTAAAGATCTTTGCAATTGCTGTAACAGGGTGCCCGTGCGTTAGGTGTCCTCCGTGACTTAGGTCCATTCCAAGCACCGTGTCTCCTGGCTCAAGCAAAGCAAAGTACAGTCCAATGTTTGCATTTGCTCCACCTAGTGGTTGCACGTTTGCGTGCTCACACTTGAAGAGCTTTTTAGCTCGCTCAATAGCAAGGAGTTCTACTTTGTCTGTAAATTCTTGTCCGCCATAGTATCGCTTTCCTGGATACCCTTCTGAATACTTATTAGTTAGTACCGAAGACATGGTCTCTCGCACTGCAGCTGATACATAGTTCTCAGATGGAATAAGCTCAAGACCTTTATCTTGCCGCTCCTCTTCCCCTTCGAGAATCTCTAGTACTTCTTTGTCCTGTTTTTTTAGATATTCCATATTATTCGTACTTACATGACTTTAGATCTGCATGATAGATCTTTGCATTAGCATCTTTTACAAACTTCCCATCAACTAATTCCCCTGTGCGTGAATCGATCTCTTTAAAAACCTCGTCCATTACTTTTGTTGGATCATACCCGCTCTTTGCGATTGCTCCTGTTGCAAACACAATAATGTCAGCCCACGCATCTACAAATGCCTCCTTATCTTTTGCAGGAGTATCAACAATCTCATTTGCATACTTCATTGCACGCTCACGTGCTGTTACGCTGTTGTAGTCTCCAGTACTCTCAAGGAGCTCTTCGATAATAAAAGAAGCCTCTTTTACATGATCAAACTCCCTCTCAAGAATTCCTCGCTCTTTATTCCATCCAACAATTTTTTGAAAAATATCCATACCGTTTGCAGTTATCTTATTTTCTCTATTCTATCACGCCCTATTTTTGAGAATATTTTGCACAAGAGTCCACAGATCTTCATGAATCCCTTCCCTTGTTCGCGGCTTTCCACGCTGCGCACACGTTACTCTGTGCCAAGCATTAAGCTTTTTAACAATTGAAAGCGCTCTCTTTCGTGAGTTCTCTTGGTACTCCAAACTTTCTTCCGTTGCGTCTTTCTTTCCTTTTGTATATTCCTTTCCTTTCTTTGCTTCTTTTAGAAGTTCTGCGGCAACTTTAACTGGCATGTCTAGATAGATAATGGCATCGGGGCGCGGAATTTTAAAAACACCATGTTCCATCTCATCAAGCCATGTGAGGAATGTTTTTAGTTTCTTTGCGTCTTCTATTTTCCCTCCTTGATGTATTTGGTTTGCACTTACATACCGATCAAGAATTACGGTGTATCCTTTTTTCATCCAGTCTTCTATTTTCTTTTTTGATTCAAACCTATCTGCAGCATACAAAACTGATGCAATGTGCGGATCAGTTTTTAGAAAGTCTCCATGATCTCCAACAAGACACTCTCCTATTAATTTTCCAAAGAAATTATTTTCGTACTGAGGAAAATCCAGAGTACGCACAGGAATCTTTTCTTTTTTTAGACGTTTTAGAAGAAGCTCCGTTTGCGTTGCCTTTCCACTTCCATCTCCACCATCGAGTACTATCAGTTTTCCGCGCTTCATATTGGGAGTATTGTAGCGTATTTTTATTTTTTTATCGTTCTTTCGTAAAACTGCTGAGCCAGGTCTTTTATTTGAGGACAAACATCTAGCCCCTCAATAGAATCTTTATTTACAAATGCTATCTCTCTACACTCTGGAGAGGGAGTGAAGTTAAGGTCTTTTAATTTTGTCTCGTACAAAATATTCGCTATTTGAAAATCTTTATGGAAAAGAGAGGGTGCAAATAAAAAGTAAGATGGCGTATCTGCTATCCATGTTGTTTCAAGATCCATCTCCTCTTTTATCTCACGAGATAACTCTTGATGTGGGTCTCTTCCCCATTCAAGACCTCCTCCTGGTATTTCCCAAATGCCTGTGTCTTCTTTTGTAATTAAAAACTTATCTCCTGCCTCATTTAAGACTAAAGCTTTCACACTTACCCGATAGAGACATGTTTGTTTGCTCATATTCGTATACCTAATCTGAATATGGCTGCTTTCCAGCAAGACTAAACCTTGGCCGCATGCTTCCATCTGGCCATTTCACCTCTTCAATAAATTCAGATAGAAGACGGCACCATATCTTTTCTTTTACATTATTAAGAGATACATATACAACCATTTTATTTTTTACTCCGTCCACAATCCGATCATTGGTAGAGTCTTCAATAAGAAGCAGTGTTAGATATCTTCCTCCTTTGTAGTGATCATATATTTTATTCAGATGTATTCCTTCCATGCATAAAGTATAGCAATTTCTGGTCATGGTAAAATTCTCTCTATATGAAGAAATATCTGAACCTGTTAGACGACGTATTAGAAAATGGAGTAGACCGAGAAGGACGAAATGGAACTACACGTGCAGTCTTTGCACGCCAGGCCCGCTTTAATCTAGAAGACGGCTTCCCTGCAGTTACTACAAAGAAACTTGCCTGGAAGGCAGTAGTGTCTGAGCTGCTTTGGTTTATCGAAGGCTCAGGAGATGACAATCGTCTGAAAGAAATTCTAGGGAAAGATAAAACTATCTGGAGCGCTAATGCGAATGCTGACTATTGGAAGCCAAAGGCAAAATTTGATGGAGACCTTGGACGAGTATATGGAGTGCAGTGGAGATCTTGGCAAAAGCCAGATGGAAGTACAGTAGATCAATTAGCTGAAGTTATTGAGCGTATCAAAAACGATCCCTATGATCGAAGATTGATCGTAAGCGCTTGGAATCCAGGAGAGCTAGACCTTATGGCGCTTCCCCCTTGTCATATGTTCTTCCAGTTTTTTGTAACTCCAGATGAATCTGGGAAACCTGCAAAGCTGTCGCTTCACATGGTGCAACGAAGTTGTGATCTATTCCTTGGAGTTCCATTTAACATTGCATCGTATGCCCTCCTTCTTTCTATGGTGGCGCAGGTAACGGGACTTAAACCATTTGAGCTTGTTATGAGTTTTAATGACCTGCATATATATGAAGATCATCTTGATGCTGTAAAAGAGCAGTTGAAACGAGAACCTATGGACCTCCCCGCTCTTAAACTCAATCCTGATATTAAAAACATTGATGATTTCACAATGGATGATATTGAATTAGAGGGCTACAAATCGCATGACACCATAAAGGCGAAGATGGCAGTGTAGAATACAAGAGGAAAGGAGATGATTATGGCTATCAAACTTATTGCAGCAATTGGAGATAAGCGTCTCCTGGGAATCAAAAAGGAGGGAAAGCATATCCTTCCTTGGCACATTCCTGAAGATTTTAAGCACTTTAAACACAGCACGAATGGTTGCGCGATTATCATGGGGCGCACTACCTGGGAATCTCTTCCCAATCGTCCGCTCCCAAATAGAACGAACATCATTCTCACGAGAGATCCAGATTATGCTGCCAAAGGTGGACATGTGTTCCACGACTTACAAGAAGCAATTGCTTTCGGCGAAAGTGTAAGTGGCGAAACTGATATCTGGATTATCGGTGGCGCAAATATTTATGAGCAAGCGCTTCCCTACGTAGAGGAGATGTCTCTTACGAGAGTACAAGAAGAGCTGCTTCCTCCTCCCATGGAAAATGAAGAGCATATTCTCTTCCCAGAGTATGAAGATGCTTTTGAATGTACTGAAGCAACTCCATACAAACCATCAGACAATCGCAACCTCCCCTATCGCTTCGAGACTTGGAAGCAGAAATAAGGAAAGGGCTTGGAGTTATCTCCAAGCCCTTATTTTCTTGCCCTAATCCACTTGAGCAATCCTGCCCAATCTGCAATATAGCCACAATTATCTTTAGAGATAAAATCTGTAATCTCATTAGTATTGTAACGATGCATAAAGAGCATTCGGACAGTAGCAAGTGAATCGTCACCCTCTGCAATAAGTTGACGCTTTTTGTCATCTACGAAAAGATCGTATTTAACAAGTAGCCTTGTCTTGTCTTTTGCTCCAAAGATAGTTGGAAGATGAAGATCGTGCGCTTTACACCAATTCCTCACAACCTCAGCTGGAAGACCTCGGCCTCGAGAAGTAACAATACTTACGTCGTGTCCTTCTTCAAGAAGCTCCTTGATTCCTTCAAGCGCCCCCGGAATCTCCGGAATATTCTCCGCATATTCAGAGCGCTCATAAAGCACCTCCTTCATAGCTTCATATTCTTCAAGAGAAATAGAGAGCAATGTCCCATCTTCTTTTTGAGACTTGTCTTCCAAGACCCAGTCTTTGGTGAAGGCAAAGACTGGGGTGCGCCCCGACACAACATCTTCAAACATTTTGCGGTATTCAGGCGAGAACGGAACAATTCCGTCATTACCTGAGAATGGCCCCATTACCGGCGCACCATTCTCAAAGGTGCCGTGTAGTTCCATTAGTATAAGACGACGTGCCTCATGCACATCAGCAATGACCCCAGACCAATCTAGTCCAATCTTCATTGGCGACTCCTTTTCTTGTCTGTATATGAAGGTACAGGAGCCCAAACAAAAAACAAGCCTTTCGGCTTGTTTTTGAGATTACTCTGTGTCTACTCCCATGGAACGAGCTGTTCCTGCAATAACCTTCTTTGCTTGCTCTAGGTCTTTTGCATTGAGGTCATCCATCTTCTCGGTTGCAATTGCTGCGAGCTGATCTTGAGATAGTTTTCCTACCTTAGAAACGTTTGGCTTTCCTGATCCCTTTGGCTTTCCGATTGCCTTAAGGATAAGTCGTGAAGCTGGAGGTTTCTTAAGTGTGAATGTAAATGATCGATCATCATATACAAATAGGTCTACAGGAATGATATCTCCCATCATTTCCCGTGTCTGGTCGTTGAACTGGTTTACGAAATCACCGATGTTGATTCCAGCCGGTCCAAGAACAGTTCCAACAGGAGGGGCTGGTGTTGCCTTCCCTGCGGGAATCTGGAGTTTAATTTTCTTTACTATTTCTGCCATATGCCTCCGTATACTACTTATATTTTCTTAACCTGCAAGAAGTCGAGCTCAACCGGTGTCTCACGTCCAAACATAGACACAAGAACCTTTACCTTTCCTCGCTCCTCATCTACCTCTCCAATCTTTCCTTCAAGCTCCTTAAATGGTCCATCTGTGATGGTAACTGCATCATCAACCTGAAGATCGATCTTGTGCTTAACCACCTCAGTGTTCATTCGGTTCATGAGCTGATCTACCTCAGCCTGACTCATAGGCACAGGATGGATTCCTGATCCTACGAACCCTGTTACTCGTGGAGTATTTCGAACTACATACCATGAGTCATCATCTACAATCATTTTTACAAGGATGTATCCAGGATATACGCGCTCCTCTTCTGTTACGCGCTTCCCTGCCTTCACCTTGATCTTCTTCTCAGTTGGAACAACAACCTCATAGATCTTGTCCTCCATTCCAAGAGACTCAATTCGCTGCCTTAGATTTCGCGCAACGGCATTCTCATACCCTGAGTATGTGTGAATCGCATACCAATGCGCATCTGCTGTAATTTCTTGTTTTGCCATATTTAGAAGATGAACTGCTCAGCAATACTAGTAAGCACAAAGTCGAACGCTCCTAGGAGTGCTGCAACAAAAAGTGAAATACCAATAACAAGTAGCGAGTATGCAATTGCCTGTCGGCGCGTTGGCCATGAGACATGCTGCATCTCTCCACGTACGTCCTTTAAATAATTGAAGAATGATTTCATGATTTTAAAAAAGCCCTTTCGGGCCCTTACTTACTTGGAGTATAGCACTTATCTGCCTTAGGTCAATAGAAAAGGACGGCCTGTTAAGACCGTCCCACTTTCTTGCGTTCCCAAATTTCCATAGGACTTGTGGGGCCAGTAGGGCCAGACTTAGTTGGAACAACTGGCTTTTTTCGAGCAGCGGCAGCAAAAGCTTTTTCTATTGCTACAAGTTCCTCCACCTTAGCGGCAATTTCCTCTAAGGTACTCTCAATGGCGTACGTTGAGAGAAAATAATCCCAGGAATGTGAGCCTTGCTTTACCCTTCCCCTTACACGCTTAACAAGATTATTATATGAAATAACATCTCGAAAGATTTTGGGGAATTTTTTGTACAGAAGGCTTGCAACTTCTTCGAAAGACTTTCCTTCCATTATCTTTTTTGCAATGAATTGCAAAATTTCATCGGTCCAAGAGATTCGAAATCTCATGAGAACCTCCTTCTTTTGCCTGCGCTTGGTATAGCACAAAGAAGTTTTGAATGCGACCTCTACCGAATTTCGTACGTAATATTTACGCGAGCGGTAATCTCACTCTCTCCTACTGGGATTTCAGGCGTTGCACTTCCCCCCTTTGCAAATGAAGAATCAAATGCAGCTTCGTACATAGGATATCCATATCGATCGCTACTCTCCCAAAAGCCAACAACTCGCACAAGACTTACCCCAAGATCCTTTGCAAGGGTTCGGGCCTTGTCTTTTGCTTCTTTAATAGCCTCTTCTCGAGCCTCGGCTTGAATCTTATCTAGATCATCGATCTCAAAGTTTGGTCCGTGAATGTTTTGCACATTCATTTCTCCAAGACCTCCAAGAACTACCCCTACTTGATCTAGGTCCCGAATTTTCACCGATACACTCTGACTTACCTCATACCCACTAAGTACCTGCTCTCCTCCCCTACATGGCACACCCGGCAGACATGTTGTCTGAATGTAGTCATACTGAGGATATACATTGTATGAATTTGTCTTGATATCCTTGTCTGCAATATCCTGATCATCAAGGTATGCAAGCACTGAGCTTATAAGCTCTGTTGTCTGCGATTGTGCTGACGCAACAGTATCTTCCTCAAAAGAAACGGTGAATGAGATTGTTGCAATATCTGGCACTGCAACCGCTTCTCCCACTCCCTCAACTGAGATAGTATTTGTGGCAGGAACGCCACTTCCGATAAATCGAAGCTCCATGATTCCGGCAAGAGTTTGTACTGCCAAAAATGCAGCAAGGAGGAAAAATACTGCAATAAGTGCGTTATTTTTCTTCCAGTCCATAATTTTTTCAAATATTTCTTTCATATGCGGGCAGTATATCAGTTTGGTTTACTTTTGTATTTAGTGCAGGTATGGTGGCACTAGAAAGAAAGGAGGTTCTCATGGAGCTTACAGAGACCGTTATCGACCTGCCACCTGAAGAAGGCTCTGATGAGTTCCTTCGGGTGAGAAAATGTGAGTTTGGCCCAAACTCAGATATTGAAACTGAGTATTGGATTCAACGAGTTATAAGAATGAAAAAAGATCTTGTTTCGGTTCTTTTTAGTTTTAGAATCACGGAAGATGAATTTCTCACTCTTGTCGACAAGGTTTTGAAATCATGAGGTACACGAAGTCAAAACTTCTTGCGCAAAGTGCTAGCGGCACTTTCTGTGTGACACACGGATTTTATGCAGGAAGAGACAATTACAGACTTCGCAGAACTACGGGAAGCGGAGCTCTGTCGGATCAAATGGTTCTTTCAAAGGAAGAGCTCAAAATAACAGCGGAGGCATTGTCATGGCTGGAACTACTAAGAATCTTGGTACGAAAACTTGTGCGTCGACACGACATACGTACCAACTCACCCTAGAGCCACATCCAACAATACGTGGATGTCAGCTCGCAAAGATAACCGACATAACAAAGACTTCACGTCTTGAATCTGGTGTCTACCCAGTAGAAATTCTTCTTTGGGCAGCAGAAAAACTTGCCGCTTTGAAGAAACCTTTCAGGGGGCCGTAATAGAAATATTACGGCCTCTTTTTATTTATAGAGCTCTACTGTCTTTGCCACCTCCTCGCAAATACCATCAATACACTCTAGTTTTTGGACTTCTTCTGCATTTACCCACGTATGGTCATCAAAACACCCCTCCTCAAGAACCACATCTCCACTTTTATATGAGACAGCAAGTTTAATAAGCACTACAGGAATACCATCTGGCCGAATAAAGGTATTGGAGTTAATAAATTTAAAATCGTCATTCAATTCAACACCTGCCTCTTCCATTGTTTCTCTTTTAAGAAGAGCTTCTACAGAATCGAGATAATCGAGCACTTCTCCATTTAGACGAGTTGGATGCTCTAGATCAAAATCATTCCACTCCATCTTCCCTCCTGGTGTTGCCCACCTTCCAGGATGCACCCTTTCAGTTTCTGAGCGCTTTAACAAAAGACATCGTCCGTCTTCTTTTCGATACACGAGTGCATTTGCTACAAAATAGAAAAGTTTATTTTCCTTTGCTTCCTTAATACTTACTTCCTTTGCTGGCATATTATATTTTTATACTTCTAACAACTTCTTCTACTGTCTCTAGATCTTCAAGGTCTTCTATGTCGAAGTCTTCCATCCAATTCTCAACCGCAATGTCTCGCAGTGCTACAAGCACCAGGAAATCTTCAAGGAAGATTCCATATGTTACCTCTACCGTTGCTTCAAATCGCTCATTTACAATTCGATACACTTCCCTCTCTCCTATAGCTACTACTTCAAAATCTTCAAGAGATTCTGGATGTAAGTCAGATGGCGTAAGGGTTACCTTTTCTAGGATTACCTCTTCAGGAGTTTCAGTTTTAAATGCGTGAACACTAATGCTGTTTGAAATTACATTTGGTTCTTTTGAGTAGAATCCTAGACGCCCTTCAACTATTGAAGAGAGTAATGGGAGCGTGTCTATAAATCCATTGGGTGCGGTAAATGAGATTGGATCTGTACTACATGCTTCAAATTCACAGTGAGGGCCTGTGCGCCCTACTGCAGAACCATCTGGGCAGATGCGGGCTTCAAGCGTACAGGCAACGGGCCCTTCAGGAGTGCTTCTGTCACGAAGTGCATTTTGATAAAGAAAACTACCGAGCCCTAATAGAATAATGAGTACAACACCAAGGAATAATTCTTTCATTCTGTAAATCGTATCACGAAGTAGAAAATGCTACAGTGTTTGCAATGAAGCGCATAGTTACAGTATTAATCATTGTCTTTGTTGCTTTTCCCCTTGTTGCCATATCTGGTGACTTTGTTATTCCTGAAGACTCTAAAAACCAAATCCTCTTCTTGCCAGGAACTCAAGCGAGTCGTTTATATTCGTTTTCTGACAATGGAAGTTTTGAGCGTGTGTGGGAGCCATTAGGCAATGGTGATCTTAGAGAGCTTGAGATGACGGAATCTGGAGAGAGTGTAAATGATATTCGTGTTGGACAAGTCATGGATAGAATTTTTGGAGGAGAAACTATTTATGGAAAAAATGATTTTGATACCACAAACCAAATTTTTTCTAATCCAAAACTACTTAAGCCGCTAAGACTAGAAGACAGTCTTACTCCTGAGACACAAAAATATTTTTCAGCATACCAACTGTGGGTCGCATACCCCTACGACTGGAGGTATGACGTCTTCGATATTATTAGAGATGGAACTCTTCGCATGGATGGAGAACGACAGTATCTTGTTGAGGTTGTAGAAGCACTTGCAGAAAAAAGTGGAAAGATAAATATTGTTGCTCACTCAAATGGAGGTCTTTTAGCAAAAGCTTTAATGGTTCACCTTGAGGAAATTGGAAAAGAAGAGCTTGTGGAGAAAATTTTTCTTGTTGGAACACCTCAACTTGGAACACCAGAGGCAATAGGAGGACTTTTACACGGATACAAACAAAT